>DWVL01000002.1 GCA_019120275.1 Candidatus Mediterraneibacter excrementavium
TGAGTAAAATATAATGTTTCCATGAAAAATATATAAAAATCAGCGGAAACAAATACATTAAGAGATGGTATAACCTTTCAATTACATATGCATAAGGAGAAAATAATTGCCTACTTTCCACGATAACCTACTCAAAGAAGGTTTCACAACCGCATACTTAGATAGAACATACCCGTCTAATCTTGCCTACAAGCCCCAGTTTATTTCCAACAATTACAAGGAAGGGCGTAAGGTTCTCTCATCCATTGAGGATGAGCTTTTGTCGTGCGACGAATTCTTCATCAGTGTTGCGTTTATTACTATGGGTGGGATTACGCCGCTCCTTCAGACGCTGAAAGAGCTGGCAAGGCGTGGCATACCGGGGAAGATTCTTACAACGGATTATCAGAATTTCAGTGAGCCGAGGGCTCTGCGGAAGTTGGCGAAGCTGAATAATATCACATTGAAAATGTACCGGACAGGTGAGGCGCAGGAAGGCTTTCATACGAAGGGATACATTTTCAAAAATGAAGAGCTTTATCGGATCATTGTCGGAAGTTCTAATCTGACTTTAAGTGCGTTGACGAAGAATCGGGAATGGAATACGAAGGTTGTTTCTATGGATCAGGGTGAATATGCTTCTGACCTGATGGCGGAATTTACAGATTTGTGGAATTCGGAGTACGCAGTTGCATTTGGGGACTTCATTGAAGAATATGCGCTTAATTACCGGATTATCCGGAAGCAGAGAAAGATTGCGAAGGAAGCGCAGGTGACCTCTCTGGAGCAATACAAGCTGCAGCCGAATTCTATGCAGTTAGGTTTTATTTCTAATCTTGAAAAGATCCGGGCAGCAGGCGAGACGAAGGCGCTGTTGATTTCGGCGACCGGAACGGGAAAGACTTATGCCTCTGCATTTGCGCTTCGAGAGGAAGATACGAAGAAAGTGCTGTTTCTGGTACACAGGGAGCAGATTGCGAAGCAGGCCATTGCCAGTTATAAGAAGGTGTTTGGAAATACCAGGACGTTCGGTTTGCTTTCCGGCAATTCCAAGGACTATGATGTAGATTATCTTTTTTCCACCATGCAGATGATGGCGAAGCAGGAGATCCTTACGAAATTCCGGCGGGATGAGTTTGACACGATCATTATTGACGAGGCCCATCGGACGGGAGCGGCAAGCTATCAGAATATTATGCAGTATTTTACGCCGAAGTTTTGGCTGGGGATGACCGCTTCCCCGGAGCGTACCGATGCGTTTGACGTGTATGACGCTTTTGATCATAATATTGCATATGAAATTCGTCTTCAGCAGGCGCTCGAAGAAAATCTGCTCTGCCCGTTCCATTATTTTGGTATTACGGATTTGCAGATTGACGGGGAGACGGTGAATGAGGAAACCGGTCTGAAGGACTTTAATAAACTTACCAGTGATGACCGTGTCAGCTATGTGATCGAGCAGATGGAGTATTACGGATATTGTGGGAAACGGCCGAAGGGATTGGTTTTCTGCAGCTCCAAGAAAGAAGCCGGAGTATTGAGCGAAAAGTTTAATGAGCGCGGTTACCGGACCCTGGCGCTGACTGGAGATGACAGTCTTGAGAAACGGGAGCAGGCGGTGGAGCGTCTGGTGCTGGAAGACGGCGAGGACAAGCTGGATTATATTTTCACGGTAGATATTTTCAACGAGGGTGTGGATATTCCGGAAGTAAATCAGGTTATCATGCTGCGCCCGACGGAATCTCCCATTGTATTCGTGCAGCAGCTGGGCCGCGGATTGCGAAAGGCGGATGACAAGGAATATGTGGTGATTCTGGATTTCATTGGAAATTATAAGAATAATTTCATGATTCCGATCGCGTTGTCCGGTGATCGAAGCTACAACAAAGACAATATCCGGCGATATGTGCTGGAGGGAGAACGGATCATTCCGGGTTCATCGACGATTCATTTTGATGAAATATCGCGGAAGCGGATTTTTGCGGCTATTGACAGCGCGAATTTTAGCGATATCAAGCTGATCAAGGAGAATTACAAGGATCTGAAAAATAAGCTGGGGCGGATTCCGGCGCTGAAGGATTTTGATAATTACGGGGAAATGGATGTCCTGCGTATTTTTGACAACAACAGTCTGGGGTCTTATTACAAATTTCTGGTTAAATATGAGAAGGACTATACGGTCAGACTGTCCGCGGCAGAAGAAAAGGTGATTGAATTCATTTCCAGAAAGCTTGCCAGCGGGAAGCGGATCCATGAGCTCGCTCTGCTGAACCGTATGCTGAGTTATCATCAAGGATTCTTCCGCCTGTGGGAGAAGGATCTGACAGAGGATTACGGGATCAAGTTACAGGATAAAACGATTAAAAATGTTGTCAATGTGATGACTAATGAATTTCCAACCGGATCCGGAAAAAATACATATTCAGATTGCGTTTTCATGGAAAAGACAGAAGCGGGAGAGTATGAGTTGGCTGATGAATTCAGCAGAATGCTGAGAAATCCGGAGTTTTATAAGATCCTGAAGGAACTGGTTGAGTTCGGCGTGTCCCGGTACGAGGAAAATTACAGCCGCAGATATCAGGATACTAATTTTGTGCTCTATCAGAAGTATACATACGAAGACGTGTGCCGGCTGTTGGAGTGGGAGAATAACGAAGTTCCGCTGAATCTGGGCGGTTACAAATACGATCGGAAGACGAAGACATTTCCGGTGTTCATTAACTATGATAAGGAAGAGGACATTCAGGATACCATTAAATATGAAGACCATTTTGAAAGTCCGAACAGGCTGATCGCCATATCGAAGCAGAGCCGGACGAAGGATTCTGAAGACGTGCAGAATTTTCTCCATGCCAGGGAGCGAGGCATCGATGTGGAGCTGTTTGTTCGTAAGAACAAGGATGACAAGATTTCAAAAGAATTTTATTATCTGGGAAGGATGACAGCCACCGGCAAAGCGGAAGAATTTATTATGGCGAATACGGACAAGACGGCGGTGGAGATCGAGTGGGATCTGGACACACCGGTCCGGGAAGACATTTACGAATATATTGTAAACAACTGACGGAGGAATGACATGAAGATAGTGAAGGTAGTGGCGGCAATCATTATACATGAGAACAAAATCTTTGCGACCCAGCGGGGATACGGCGAGTTCAAGGACGGCTGGGAATTCCCGGGTGGAAAGATAGAGCCGGGGGAGACGCCGCAGGAAGCACTTGTGCGGGAGATTAAGGAAGAACTGGATATTGAGATCGAAGTGAAAGATTTCCTGGAGACTGTGGAGTATGATTATCCGGAGTTCCATCTGTCCATGGACTGTTTCTTCTGCTCGATCAGGTCAGGAGAGCTGGTGCTGAAAGAGCATGAGGCGGCGAAATGGCTGACAGTGGAGACGCTGGACAGCGTGGACTGGCTGCCGGCGGATAAGGGGCTGATAGAGGGAATCAGGGAGTATCTGAAGAACTAAAATGTTGCATCGGCTAAAAGATATTTCGGTAATTTTTTACCAAAATATCTTTTGGAATCCTGTCTGCCATAAATCCATATTTTTAATTTCAGGAGGTCACCAATGCGGATTATCAGAAAACCGGATAAGAATATTTCAAAAGAAATGATCGGTCTTTTTTTCGAGGACATCAATTACGCTGCAGACGGCGGCCTGTATGCGGAGATGATCGAGAACCGCTCTTTTGAGGCGAAGGAGGCGGTCGGCGTTTCCCACAGTTTTTATACCGTGGATGATCCGGGTTATGCGTGGAGCCCGGTGTGCGGCGCCGGGGGAAATGCGCCTCGGATGCAGTATGTTTCGGGTTCGCCGCTATCGGAACAGAATCCGCATTATCTGCGTTTTACGGCGCGGCAGGCCGGACAGGGATTTGCGAATAAGGGATATGACGGGATCGCATTGAAGAAGGGAATGCCCTATCATGTCTCTTTTTATGCGCGCTGTGTTTCGTATGAGGGAGAGGATCTGACGGTCCGTGTTTCAAAAGACGGGAGAGACTATGCCCGGGCGGATGTGAAAATGATCCGGCCGGTTCCTTATATTCCGTTTTCGGATCTGACTGTGGAAATGACTGTGGATGATCCGGCGGCTGCGGAACGGATCGGGGAGATCCGGAAGCTCCGCGGGTCGGGCCGGTGCAGGGAGAAAGACTGGATCCGGTATGAGGCGCTGCTGACGGCATGGGAGGACATTTGCGGAGCGGCATTTGAGATCATCCTGAACGAGACGGGCGTGATTGAATTTGACCTGATCTCCATGATCCCGGATGATGCGGTTGCCGGCATTTTCCGGAAAGATCTGTTTGATGCGCTGAAGGCTGTACGGCCGGGATTTATCCGGTTTCCGGGAGGCTGCATTGTCGAGGGTGTTTCGCTTGCATACCGTTATCAGTGGAAAAATACGGTCGGAGACATCAAAGACCGCAAAGTGATCCCAAATCTGTGGGCGTTTGCCGAGGACGGGGATGTTGCGGACCGGGAGGCGGATCCGCACGGACTGGAGACGCAGCGGAGGGATGCGCATTACGGGCAGACTTTCGGCCTGGGATTTTACGAGTATTTCCTGCTCTGCGAACTGCTGGGCGCCAGGCCGCTTCCGGTGCTTAATATTGGCACGGCGTGCCAGTTCCGCTCCACTGAGATCGTGGATGAGGACAGCCCGGAGTTTGAGACTTTCATCAGGGACGCGCTGGATCTGATCGAATTTGCCAATGGATCAGCGGATACATACTGGGGAAAACTGCGCACGTCCATGGGGCATCCGGGGCCTTTCCACATGGATCTGCTGGCCATCGGAAATGAGCAGTGGAACACGGAATATCTGGATGTGAACAGCCGTTATGAACGCTTTGCAAATGCGATCCACCAGGCGGCCTCCGGGATTCGCCTGGTGGGAACCGCCGGGCCGGGGTTCGGCACGCCTGTCTACGATCAGCTGTGGGCGTTCTATCGGAAAAAGGGCGCGGAGAATCCGGATTTCTGCTATGCCGTGGATGAACATTATTATATGCCGCCGGAATGGTTCTATGAGCATGTGGATGTATATGACACATATCCGAGGTCGGTGGGCGTTTTTGCCGGAGAATATGCCGCCCACACCGTCGCGAAAGAGAATTCCATGGAGAGCGCGCTGGCAGAGGCGGCTTTCATGACTGGTCTTGAGAAAAATGCAGACGTGGTCCGGCTGGCTGCCTATGCGCCGCTGTTTCACCGGATCGGACACGGGCAGTGGAAGCCGGATCTGATCTGGTTCGACGACCGGAGGGTTTATCTCACGCCGAACTATGAGGTGCAGAAACTGTACGGCAATAATATGGGCGCGCATACGCTGCAGATGGACGGGCAGGAAAAAACGCTCCGGGAAAAAGGCATTTACGTGTCCCTGTCTGAAACAGAGGACCGGGAGATCATTTTAAAGGCGGTCAATAGAAATAAGGATGCATTTACCCTGCCGCTGACGGATGAGGATGGCCGGCCGGTCATTGTGAAGGCGCTGATCCGGACGCTGACGGCTGACGGCGAAAAAGCGCCGGGACTTCCGGAGCCGTGCCGCGTGGAGGAGACGGAAGCCGTGCTGGATGGCGGAGTGGTGCTGCCGGGGGAAAGCTTTACGGTGGTGAGGTTCTGAACCGGAGAAATGCTGAAAATAATCAGTATATAGTTGCGGAACTAGATTTGAACGAATATAATTATATTGAATAAAAACGGTAAAAGTGTCAAAAATATTCAATGAAAGGAGGGCTGACATGGAAATCAGACGTGATAAATATCTTCAGGATCTGATCAATCGGATGCATAATCGACTGATAAAGGTAGTGACAGGTGTGAGAAGATCAGGAAAATCCTATCTAATTTTCCACATATTTCTGAATTATCTGTTGAAACAGGGGGTGCCTGAGTCTCATATTATCCGGATTGAGCTGGATCAGAGGAAGCACAGGCAGTACCGGGATCCGGACGTTATTCTGGAATATATTGAATCTTGTATTCAGGATCAGGAGATGTATTATATTCTGCTGGATGAGGTGCAGCTTTTAAATGAATTTGAAGAAGTATTAAATTCCCTGCTGCATATTGACAATGCAGATGTGTATGTGACAGGAAGCAATTCGCGATTTCTTTCCAAAGACATCATAACGGAATTTCGTGGAAGAGGAGATGAAATCCATATTTTCCCGCTGACATTCAAAGAATTTATGCAGGTGTACGAGGAGGATATCTATCACGGATGGGCGGACTATATGCTGTACGGAGGACTTCCCCTTGCTGCGGTCATGAAGACAGAGGAACAGAAAATTTCCTACCTGACAAGTCTGTTTGAAGAAACTTATCTGAAAGATATTATTGAGAGGCACCATATTGAAAAGACACAGGAACTGGAAGATCTGGTCAATATTCTTGCATCGGCGATCGGCTCTCTTACCAATGTCCCGAAAATAGAATCTACATTCAGGAGTGTGCTGCAATCAAAGATCAGCGGAAATACCATCCGTCAGTATATCGAGTACCTGGAAGATGCTTTTATTATCCACAAGGCCAATCGGTATAATGTGAAAGGAAGAAAATATATCGGGACTCCTGTAAAATATTATTTCGAAGATGTGGGACTTAGAAATGCCAGGCTGGGGTTTGGGCAGGTCGAAGAGACACATCTTATGGAAAATATTATTTACAATGAACTCAGGAGCCGCGGGTACGCAGTGGACGTGGGAATTGTGGAAAAACGGAAGAAGGATGCATCGGGAAAAACAGAACGCAAACAACTGGAAATTGATTTTGTTGCGAACAAAGGCAGTCAGAGGTATTATATCCAGTCCGCTTTTGCCATGCCTGATGAACAAAAGCAGAAACAGGAAAAAATGTCGCTCCTTCAGGTCAAAGATTCTTTTAAAAAGATTATTGTGGTGAAAGATATTGTGAATGTGACGCGGGATGAAAATGGGATCACGACAATGAGTGTGTATGATTTCCTGCTAAAGGACAATAGTCTGGAATTGTAATATACAGGTCCATATGTGGCGCTGCCTGGAAAACGCACGCGGCGTTGAATAACCTTTAATCCCCCTGCATACATTGTAAAAACGATGTTTGCAGGGGGAGTTTTTTGAAGGATTATATTGAGGAGCGGGCCGTGGAGATTGCCGTATATATAATAGAGAATAATGCGACGGTGAGGCAGACAGCGAAACAGTTTCGGATCAGTAAGAGTACGGTACATAAGGACGTTACCGACCGTCTTCTCCAGATCAATCCATCTCTTGCCCGCGAAGCGCGCAAGGTCCTTGACACAAACAAGTCTGAGCGGCATATTCGGGGTGGAATGGCGACACGAGAAAAATATCTTCACCAAAATGGATAAATGTGGTATACTGAGTAGGCTGTGCGCTGTTTTGACCTGAAGCGTACGGCTGATTACCATAAATTATACGAAAGAGGTGAAATGATAATGAGCGAGATGAAGCTTATGTTCAAGAGCCCGGACGAGATTTGTGAGTTTGTAAATACGGTATCCAGGTTTGATTATGATGTTGATATCCGACGCGGCAGGGTTGTAGTGGATGCAAAATCACTGCTGGGCCTTATGGAACTTGGGATCAACAGTGTGCTCGAACTCCGGGTACATGCTGATGAATGCGGAGAACTGACGGAAGCGCTGGAAAAATACGCAGCGTAAATTTTATCGGACAACCGCAGTGAACGGAATGAAAATGATAGATCTGCTCACGGACCCGGCGCAGGGAAACGGACTCTGCACCGGGTATTTATATCAGAGGCGGGATGAGTCGCGCTTCTATAGGCGGTGAATAACAATCTTCGCAAGTGAGTTTTGAACTTGTAAAAAGGAACCTGGTCATCTATAATTAAGTAGTGAACTCTGAAGAATACTATTTGATACTACATATACAGGAGGAACGCTTTGAAAAAGGAATTAGTGATCGTCCTTGACTTCGGCGGCCAGTACAATCAGCTTGTGGCCCGTCGTGTCAGGGAATGTAATGTGTACTGTGAGATTTATTCTTACAAAATCGATATTGAGAAGATCAGAGAAATGAATCCGAAGGGCATCATCCTTACCGGCGGCCCGAACAGCTGCTACCTGCCGGATTCGCCGACTTATACGGACGAGCTCTTTAAGCTTGGCATCCCGGTGCTGGGACTCTGCTACGGCGCGCAGCTGATGATGCATGTGCTTGGCGGTGAGGTGAAGAAAGCGGACGTTCGCGAATACGGCAAGACGGAAGTTCTGATCGACAAGACCGGCTCGAAGATTTTTGAAAATGTATCGACGCCGACGATCTGCTGGATGAGCCATTTCGATTATATCGCGCAGGTGGCACCGGGATTCGAGATCTCCGCGCATACCGCGGACTGTCCGGTGGCGGCTGCGGAAAATGAGGCGGAGAAGCTTTATGCGATCCAGTTCCATCCGGAAGTGCTTCATACAGCGGAAGGCTCAAAGATGCTTTACAATTTCGTGCGAAATATCTGCGGCTGCAGCGGCGACTGGAGAATGGATTCTTTCGTGGAAAATTCGATCCGCGAGATCCGCGAAAAAGTGGGCGACGGCAAAGTGCTGCTGGCGCTGTCCGGCGGCGTGGATTCTTCTGTGGCGGCAGGCCTGCTTTCAAAAGCAATCGGGAAGCAGCTGACCTGCGTCTTCGTTGACCACGGCCTGCTCCGCAAAAATGAAGGCGACGAGGTGGAAGCGGTGTTCGGACCGGAAGGTGATTTCGACCTGAACTTTGTCCGCGTCAACGCGCAGGAGAGATATTACAGCAAACTGGCCGGCGTAGAGGAGCCGGAGCAGAAGCGCAAGATCATTGGCGAGGAATTCATCCGTGTGTTCGAGGAAGAGGCGAAGAAGATCGGAGCCGTGGACTTCCTGGCGCAGGGCACCATTTACCCGGACGTGGTAGAGAGCGGCCTGGGCGGTGAATCCGCAGTGATCAAGTCCCACCACAACGTGGGCGGACTCCCGGATTTCGTGGATTTCAAGGAAATCATCGAGCCGCTACGCGACCTTTTCAAAGATGAGGTCCGCAAGGCCGGCCTGGAACTGGGCATCCCGGAGGAGCTGGTATTTCGTCAGCCGTTCCCGGGACCGGGACTGGGCGTGCGAATCGTCGGCGAAGTGACGGCGGATAAAGTCCGCATCGTTCAGGACGCCGATGCGATCTACAGAGAAGAGATCGCGAAAGCCGGACTTGACCGGGAGATCAACCAGTACTTTGCAGCGCTGACCAACATGCGCTCCGTGGGCGTTATGGGCGACGAGCGTACTTACGATTACGCTGTGGCGCTGCGCGCGGTGAAGACGATCGATTTCATGACTGCAGAGGCGGCGGAGATCCCGTTTGATGTGCTGCAGAAAGTCATGAGCAGGATCATCAATGAAGTCAAAGGGGTGAACAGGGTGTTCTATGATTTGACCAGTAAACCCCCGGGAACGATAGAACTGGAGTAACGGACAGAACCCCGGAAATGCTGATAAAATGGGCGTTTCCGGGGTCGATTTATGTCCGTTGACTCTAAAATGGCTCTAATTGTTTTTGATGCAGTTATTCTCAGAATAATAGCGGAAGGCTTTCACAATATATTCGCTACTTCCTGCACCATCTTTTGTGTCAAATACTTTGCTAAGATAATCATTAGAATAAGTGTCAATCATCATTCGGCAGTAATTTTCCGCATTTCCAACCAGCAGTTTTGAGGTAGTGGTTTGTATGCTGGATATGATTTCCTCCACAATGCTTTGAACCGTTTCCGAAGCTACATCTTCTCCTTTGTGAGAAGCCAGCTTAAGAAATTTATCTTCTTTCAGCATTTCTTCTGGTACTTGTGAATACCATTCATCCATAATTTC
>DWVL01000016.1 GCA_019120275.1 Candidatus Mediterraneibacter excrementavium
CTTTGTTTTTATACTCTTCACTAAAATTCATGCGTTTCACCATTTTCATCCAGTACAAGCACTTTTTTCTCTACTGTATCGATCGTCTGATTACACTTTTTCAGGAGTTCCATTCCCCTGTTATACAGATCAAATGACTGCTCCAGTGTTACATCGCTGTCTTCCATTTTTCCGATCAGAGCTTCAAGCTCCGTAAACATCTGTTCAAGATCCTGTCCGCTCTCCTCTTTCCCGGCAGCATCGTCTGATCTGATCAAATCTTCCATCATATTTCTCCTTCTGTCCGGCTATCGTCTGTTGCCCGGGGCCGCATTACCTTTGCAGTATAATGCCCGTCCCTGACATAAATCCGGATCTTCATTCCCGGCTCGGCCTGTTCTGTACTGCGGATGTTTTCTCCTGTATCCGAAGTCACGTAAGAATATCCCCGGCTGAGTTTTTCCAGCGGAGACAGTCCCTTCATCTTTTCTGCATAGATTGCAAGCCTGTGCTTTTCCTTCTCCAGCCTGCTCTCCATTTTCATCCTCAGCCTCATCTCCAGATCCGAGGCATACTGTCTGTTCTGCCGGAGTTTCTGACGGGGATGAAGATACCCAAGGCGCATCCGCAGCTGGCCGAGCAGGGTTCTTTCTGCGGATATCCTGCGGTTCATACTGTTTCTCAGTTCCTCCCGGAATCCGTTTATTTTCTCAAGGACATCACGGATGTCATATACGGCAAGTTCAGCCGCCGCTGATGGCGTAGGCGCCCGCAGATCGGCCGCAAAATCGGCGATGGTGGTGTCTGTTTCATGTCCGACAGCCGATATCACAGGCACGCTGCATTCAAAAACAGCCCGGGCCACTGATTCTTCATTGAACGCCCACAGATCTTCTATACTTCCGCCCCCGCGTCCGATGATGATCACATCAGGACTTTTTTTCTCGAGCGCCCGGATGCCCCTGACGATGCTGTCCGCCGCCCCCTCTCCCTGCACCTGCGCAGGATACAGGATGATCTGTACATACGGATTCCGTCTGCCGGCAATATTGATAATATCGCGCACGGCCGCTCCGGACGGCGCCGTAACCACTCCCAGCGTACGGATATACCGGGGGATCGGACGTTTGTATTCCGGTGCGAACAGACCCATTTCTGATAATTCTTTTTTCAGGGCTTCAAACTTCTCATAAAGTTCCCCGTAGCCATCGCGCACGATTTCCTTTGCATAGAGCTGATACTGCCCGCTCCGCTCATATACGCTGACCGATCCCAGCGCGATAACCTGCTGTCCTTCTTCAAGCCGAAAAGAAAGTCCAGACCTGTACCCCGCGAACATTACACAGGCGATCGTGCCGGACTCATCTTTCAGTGAGAAATATATATGTCCCGAAGGATGGTATTTACAGTTGGAGATTTCGCCCTTTACCCAGATCCGATTCAGCATAAAATCCTGCGTGAACATATTTTTTATATACGCATTGACCTGCTTCACCGTATATACATTTTTCATGGCCATGTTCAGGGCTCCTGCTTTGTCAGTTTCCCGAGCACTCCGTTGACAAATGAAGAACTGTTTTCTCCGCCGAATCGTTTGGCCAGTTCAACCGCCTCATTGATCGCCACGCCTTCCGGCACATCGTCGTCCCACCGCATTTCATATACAGCCAGACGGAGAATGGTCAGATCCACTTTGTTCATTCTGGAAGTCTTCCATCCTTCAGCCGCCTCGTTGAGCAGCGCATCGATCTCCTGGATGCGGGGAAGGACTGCTTCGTATTTTCTGCGGATATATTCCTTATCCGTCTCTCCCGCATGCTCCAGTTCATCAAAATAATATTTCAGATGCTCCGGCATGTCAGCCTCATCGTTAAATTCAATCTGGAAAAGCATTTTAAATACATGCTCCCTCAGTTCAGAACGCACCATAATATATGATCTCCTTATGTTCATGTCTCGATATATAGAAAAAGGATGTCTTTCGACATCCCCTATTATACAACATACAGTGTATCCTTGGCAATATCGCCGGAACAGATCAGTTCTGCCTGTCCATTTCCACGCCGGCAACTTTGATGTTCACATCAGCCACTTCAAGCCCTGTTATGTTCTCTACTGCATTCTTGACTCTGTCCTGAACTTTTCCGGTCACATCAACAATGCTGTAATTATATTTGATATTCAGCGCCAGAGAAACAGTAACCACTCCTTCAAGCACATCCACTTTCACACCTTTGGAAAGATTTTTGATGCCCAGCTTGCCGATCACCTCGTTGGTGATATTTCCCGCCATGGAAGCCACTCCTTCGACTTCCGTAGCAGCCAGTGCAGCGATAATGGCCACCACTTCATCAGCGATCTTTACTTCGCCGAGACTTTCGTCATTCTGCAGCGTATATGTGTTTCTCTCGTCCTTAGCCATATTCAGAACCTCCCGTTTTGTCTGATCTCTTTCCTCATTATATCAAAAATCGGATAATTTGCAAACAAAAACCTTTATGAACGGCCGAATTCCGAGAGGATCAGTCCGTCATTGCGCTCCTGTGTCATGCGGATGCTCCATTCATGCACGAACAGCAGCAGCGGCCTGCCTTTCAGATCCTTGATCTTCTTCATATCCGATGTGCCGCTCACCCGGTCCAGATCGATGTTCTCATTCTCGATCCAGCGGATATGCTCATAGGGAAGGTTCTCCAGGATGATCTCCACATTATATTCATTGTTCAGGCGGTATTTGAGCACATCGAACTGCAGCACACCCACAACGCCTACGATGATCTCCTCCATCCCGGTATTATATTCCTGAAAAATCTGGATCGCACCTTCCTGCGCGATCTGGTTGATCCCTTTGACGAACTGCTTCCGTTTCATCGTATCAACCTGGCGCACACGGGCGAAATGCTCCGGGGCGAAGGTCGGGATCCCCTCATATGCATATTTATCCCTGGATGTGGTCAGCGTGTCTCCGATCGAGAAAATCCCGGGATCAAAAACACCGATCACATCGCCTGCATAGGCTTTGTCAATGATCTTCCGCTCGCTTGCCATCATCTGCTGAGGCTGGGAAAGGCGCACATCCTTCCCGCCCTGCACATGATATACGGTCATGCCGGCGTCAAATTCACCGGAACAGATGCGCATAAACGCGATCCTGTCGCGATGCGCCTTATTCATATTCGCCTGGATCTTAAACACAAAAGCGGAAAAGTCTTCTTCCGTCATCGGATCGATCTCACCGTGATCGGACATACGCGGGAGCGGCGATGTAGTCATTTTCAGGAAATGCTGCAGGAAAGTCTCCACTCCGAAGTTCGTCAGTGCCGAACCGAAAAACACCGGGGAAAGCTTTCCCTGATCAACGAGCGTCTGATCGAACTCTGCAGATGCGCCGTCCAGAAGTTCTATCTCTTCTTCCAGGAGCGCTTTTGCCTCCGCCCCGATCAGCTTGTCCGCCTCCGGACTGTCGATCGCCACTTTCTGTACTTCTCCTGTCGTTGTACCTTTTCGCGTATCAGAAAAGAGATCGACTTCACGTTCACTCCGGCTGTACACACCCTTAAATGCTTTTCCCGAACCGATCGGCCAGTTGACCGGGCAGGTTGGGATCCCCAGTTCCTTCTCGATATCATCCAGCAGATCAAACGTGTCTTTTGCATCCCTGTCCATTTTGTTGATAAATGTAAAGATCGGGATATGGCGCATCGCACATACTTTAAAAAGTTTTCTGGTCTGCGCCTCCACGCCTTTTGATGCGTCGATCACCATTACTGCGGAATCCGCAGCCATCAGCGTACGGTACGTATCCTCCGAGAAATCCTGATGTCCCGGTGTATCCAGGATATTGATGCAGTATCCGTCATAATTAAACTGCAGTACAGATGATGTAACGGAAATACCTCTTTCCTTCTCAATTTCCATCCAGTCGGAAACCGCATGCTTTGCCGTTGCCTTTCCCTTCACCGAACCGGCTGTATTGATAACACCTCCATATAAAAGAAATTTCTCTGTCAGTGTGGTCTTTCCGGCATCCGGATGAGAGATAATAGCAAAGGTCCTTCTCTTTTTTATTTCATTCTTTCTGTCAGACATAATTTACCCCCGATTTCATACCTTTGCTATTATACTCACTTTTTACAGACGGCGCAATATTTAATTTTCTCCTGATTTCATTTACTCCTGAGCAGCGGGATCCTGTTCATAAATCGGCGTGATCACGATATTCTGCGGTTCGATCTCCGTCTTCCTGGTAACAATGTCTTCGATCTGCGCGCGATTCGCCTCCGTCAGTTCATCCGATCTCACGACGATATCCGCAGAATCCGAATCCAGATTGACAACTGCTTCCGAAAAGCCTTTCGATGCCATTAGGGTTTCAATGGCCGCTTCCTGTTCCGTAATCTTTGTCATCTGTACCAGCTGATCCACGGCGCTCTGCTTCTCCGCATCACTCAGATTTTCATTGTCGATGACAGCCTGCAGCGTTTCTTTATTCTCTGCACGCACCTGTTCACGCGTCACTTTCGCCTGTGCGATGGTTGTCTCCGCGCTCCCGCTTGTAAGTACGGCCTCTCCCGGCGTACCTTCCACATCAGAATCAACACTCTCAATATCCTCCGTGGAACTTTCTATATCATCTTCCGAGATATCAAGCAGTTCCTGGCTGGCCAGTTCTGCATTCGCTTCCGCTGTACCGTCGCTGCTTTCGCCAAACAGCATCCCCGAATAATTCAGATATCCGGCGACAGCGATCATAACCGCAAGTGTCGCAATAATGATCTGATTCTTTTTCAACAGCCGTTTCACTCTTTACCATCCTCCTTTTTATGTATCATGCACGTTTCATTATTTTTATCTTATGCGCTTCAACATCGAATAATGCCTGTACCGCCTCTGTAATGTCCCGGCGCACGACTGCATTGTCCGCACCCCCGGCGATCACAGCTACGCCTTCAATCTCCGGATACAGTTCTGAACTTACATAGGGCTCGGATGAACCATCCTCATTCTGCAGATAGACACTGACCTCTTCACGTGTAACGTCTTCCGATATCTTTTTTGCATCTCCGCCGTCCCCCTCCTGCGTGAACTGGCTGGCTTCCGATTCATCCTTTTCTATGATCTTCCGGTTTCCGGATTTGAGCGTGATCATCACGCTGACTTCGCCCACTCCCTGAACCTGGCTAAGCATTTCCGCAGTCTGTTTTTCCAGAACCCGCGCGTATTCCTGCAGGATATCGTTCTCAGACAGACCGCCCGGCTGTCCGGCATCCGTTTCTGAAGAAGGCGATTCACCGGAAAGATCAGGAAACGAAAGCACCAGAAGAAGGATCCCTGCAGTCAGCAGCAGGAACAGATAACTTTTTTTCGGCAGGTTTTCACCGGTTCTGAAACCGCTGAACCATTCAGTTAATTTCTTCATATCCAATTTCCGTCTCCCCCGCCCATAAACTGTCTGCTATTGTTTCAAACCGCCGCGCCATTCCGGTAAATTCCAAGAGCGGATCCGCAAGCAGCAGAATCAGGACCAGTCCGGTAAAAAAACGGATATATTTTCTGTAGCCGTTTTCCGGAACCGCATGGAGAATCGCTGCCGAAATGATCAGATAAACCGCAATATTCTGTATCCATTCCCCAATCTCATTCACTGGCTTCCACCTCCCGGACTGATCGCGGCACGGACCGCGTGCTACGATGTAAACGATGCGGTGATCGCTATCGTTATAAGAAATAATGCGCCTGAAGTAAACAAAATCCTGACAAGCAGTTCATACCCTTCGCTCACACCGCTGATGCACGAAATGATCCTCTTATCCGATACCGGCTGGACAAGGGCCGCGGCAAACTTATACATAAGCGCTGTAAAGAGCATCTGCAGCACCGGAGCGGCACAGATGACAACAGCGACCGCCGCTCCCGCAACCCCAATCCCGTTCTTAATGAGGATTACCGTACCTGTCAGGATCTCTGCTGTCCCGCCCATAATATCTCCTATCCACGGGACTGCTTCGGCGGTACGTGTAACCGTACTTTTCCTGACAGAATCCGCTGCCGGTGCCAGCAGTCCCTGAACAATGTTGATCCCCGCCACACAGAACAGCAGTCCGTGCAGCGCCCATATCACAGCCTTGCGGATCAGTCCCGCCAGTTCTGAAAGGAAATCTTCTTCGATCAGGTTTCCCAGGATCCTGACGGTGATATAGATATTCACAAACGGCAGAATGATATGGACGATCACAAGATCAACAATATAGATCAGGACCAGGACGATATTGTAGAAAAAGAGCGCAGACGTGCTTCCCGATGCAAACGCCACCGCCATAAAATATACCGGCCCGAGCGCCTGCATAAACGTGAGCAAAGAGTCCAGCCTGTCTTCCAGTCCGGCTGAGGCAGTCCGGAATGCCGTCAGGCATAAGGTGATCAGAAGCATATAGATCACGTAAAAACTGATGTCCGATATCTGTCTGTTCTGGAATGCATCCGCGAAATTACTGAATATGGCGGCTGCAAGAGCAGCCAGTATGACATAAACAAGATTTTTTCTGTTATAAGCGAAATCATAAGCAATCTGATCTTTAAGGAACTGCACGAACACTTCTCCCGCATCCTGCATGTCCCCGGATATCAGGCTCTCGATCACTTCGCTGAAAGCAATCTTTTCTCCCGGAAACATTTCCCGGAGATTCCGGTCCAGTTCTGAAAAATCAAATTCTGACAAAATATCCTCTGCTGATCTTTCCGCGCTTTCCGTCTCTGTTTCCCCTGCCTCACTGCCGCGCTCCGCAGCGGATGCTTCCGTGATCCACGTACCGGCGCAGTAGACAAAGAGAACAAGTGAAAAGACAAGCAGGATACAGGTTTTTTTCTTTTTCATGACAGGAACTCCTGTATCGTCTGAAGGAGGGCCAGCAGGACGGGCAGTCCCAGCAGCAGGATCGTCAGCTTGCCGAAGATCTCAACCTGTCCGGCCAGAGTCTGGCATCCTGCATCCCTGCATATCCCCGCGGTGAATTCAGCGATATACGTGATCCCGATCATCTTAAGCATCGTTGACAGATAACCGGCGTCCAGACGGAGAAACGAGACAATCTGACCCGCTGCATCCGCAAAGTACCCGACGTATTCAACGATAAAAGAAAAAAGGAGGAGCCCTGTTGCCACGCACACATAAGTGCCATACTCTGCTTTTCCACTGCTCCTCATCTGGACAGCAAGCACCGCACCAATCACTGCCGTTATCCCGATCTGGATCATGCTCATACAGACATCCCTCCCGTCCGAACATTTTTTCAACTCCTCACCCGTCACAGTGCAAACAGGCGCTGGATCGTCTGAAACAGATCATAAATATACGGGAGAACCCAGGACAGCACCAGGATCAGTCCGGCAAGACTGGCAAGGAATGCCTGCTCTTCACGTCCGCTGTGCTTAAGGACCTGACCGAGGACCGAAACAAGTATGCCTACCGCTGCGATCCGAAAAATAAGATTAATATCCATATCTCCTCCCGCATCAGATCAGTATCACGATCAGGAAAAGTCCGCTCATCACCCCGATGCATCTTCCGATCCGTATCCTGGATGACAATCCTTCTCTCTGCTTCTCGATCTCGAGATCGATCCGGTTCAGATACATCTGGAGCGTACGATCCAGAGTATCCGCCTCAAGGCTGCCCAGAAACGTACCGGCTTCTTTCAGGAGGATCGAATGCGCTTCCTTAAGCCGGAGCTGTTTCAGATACCGGTCTGCGCATTTATTCCATATTCTGGAAAAGCTGCTTTCTTCCCGGTCTGACAATGCACGCGCAGTCCCTGCAAGCCACTGCCGGTAAGGTTCCCGGATCCGCCCGGCCACCCCGGAAAGCACCTCGGTAAGAGGGGCATGCGAATAGCGGATCTCTCCACGGATAAGGCTCATCGTGTAACGCAGATAGCGCAGTCTGGCAATATAACTTTTCAGGTCTTCACAGTAGACATATCCGCCTCCGCAGGTCGCAGTCAGGATCAGGATCCCTCCGATCAGCTTTTCCACAGCGTACGCCCCCGTTCATCATAGATTTCCCGGATCACGCCGGGATGTTCCTTTCGTCCGAGCACGACATAACGCTCAAAAACTCTTTTTCTGATCAGATCTCCGAGCACAGGCTTTTTCAGCGCCTCCTCCATATCCAGGCTGTGCACACTCGCGATCAGTTTGCATCCGCACTGCATGGCATACTCGACAGCGCGCACATCTTCCCCGGAACCGATCTCATCCACAGCGATCACCCTGGGCGACATCGAGCGGATCAGCATAAGCATTCCTGAAACTTTCGGACAACAGTCAAGAATATCCGTCCGCTTCCCCAGGTTATTCTGGGCAATTCCCATATAACATCCGCCAAGTTCGGATCTTTCATCCACAACGCCGACAGAGCATCCGTCTATATAATCGTTCCCGTCAGATATCTGCCGGATCAGATCGCGTATCATAGTTGTTTTCCCGCAACCCGGAGGGGATATGAAAAGCGTATGGCATATTTGCCGGTCCTTTGTGATATAAGGCAGTAGTCTGTCCGAACAGCCGATCACCTCATGCGATATACGGATATTTACCGAGGATATGTACTGGATATTTTTTACTTTATCCTGCTCCGTGATCACTTTTCCAGCCACGCCGACTCTGTGTCCTCCTTCTATTGTTACAAATCCCTGTTTCAGTTCATTTGAATATGCGTAGAGGGAGTAATGGCTGATATAGTCCATTGTCTCCCTCATTTCATCTCTCGTAACAATATGCGGCTGGCGTATATCCGGCAGGATCTTCTCCTCTCCGCCATATACGATCATAAACGGCTGTGCAGTGCGCAGCCGGATCTCCTGTAGCATGCAGATATCCACGGCATGCTCACGGATCATTCCTCTTAACCCGGTTGCAAGAACGTTAAATATCTGCCTGCTGTCATCCCTTCTTTCCATCTTGTCCACCTCTTTACACAATATATGAGGCGGTATAAAAAATATGACTTATTCCCCGGAAACAATCTCTCCGAGATAGTAAAATCCTTTACACTCCCGCAGATAAACCGGGTAAAATTTTCCGATCATCGAAGCATCTCCCGGGAAATGAACAAGAAGGTTGTTTCCCATTCTTCCCGTGATCAGCCTGCTGTCATGGTCGTTTACCGCTTCAGCAAGTACAGTCTGAACCGTCCCTTCATGGATCGCACAGCGTTCAGCCGATATCTCCTGTACTTCATGGAGCAGCCGGTTGAACCGGTCCCTGACCACCTCTTCCGGGATCTGGTCTGCCATGGCCGCGGCCGGCGTACCGGTCCTTTTTGAATAGATAAAAGTAAATGCACTGTCGTAACGGACTTTTCTGACTACGTCCATTGTTTCCAGAAAGTCTTCCTCCGTCTCGCCCGGGAATCCCACAATGATATCCGTTGTCAGCGAAATATCCGGCATAGCCTGTCTGATCCGCTCCACAAGGGCGAGATATCCTTCTTTCGTATATCTCCGGTTCATCTTCTCCAGTATGCGCGTACTGCCGGACTGAACAGGCAGATGCAGATGCCGGCAGATTTTTTTTGATCCCGCCATCACCTGTATCAGTTCATCCGAAAGATCTTTGGGATGGGACGTCATAAACCGTATCCTTTCCAGGCCATCGATCCTTTCAATCTTCCTGAGAAGCTCTGCAAAAGACATCGGATGTTCCAGTGTCTTGCCATAAGAATTCACATTCTGTCCCAGAAGCATGACTTCAACAACGCCGTCTGCCACCAGCCGCTCGATCTCGCGGATAATTGCTTCCGGGTCCCGGCTTCTTTCTCTGCCGCGGACGTATGGCACGATGCAGTAGCTGCAGAAATTATTGCATCCGAACATGATGTTAACTCCCGATTTGAAAGGATATTTTCTCTCGCTCGGCAGATCTTCCACAATCCGGTCCGTATCTTTCCAGATATCCGTCACAGTCCGCCCCGTCTCCATCCTCACAGCAAGGAGCTCGGCAAACTTATAAATATTGTGCGTACCAAAGATCAGATCCACGAAACGGTAGCTTTTGTTCAGTTTCTCCACAACTTCCGGCTCCTGCATCATACATCCGCACAGAGCGATCATCATATGCGGATTTTTCTTTTTGATGCGGCCGAGCTGACCCAGACGGCCATACACCCTCTGATTGGCATTTTCGCGGACCGTGCATGTATTATAAATCACAAAATCCGCTTTCTCTTCATCCGGCTCTTCCACATAGCCGATCCGTTCGAGAATGCCCGTCAGTTTTTCCGAATCTCTGGCATTCATCTGGCAGCCGAACGTTGTTACGCAAAAAGTAAGCGGCCGGCCGGCCGCCTCAGACATTTTCTCCAGATATTCTTTCGCTCTGTCCATATAATAATACTGACGTTCCGGCTCATTCAGCGGAACATGCAGTTCCTGTTCAACGTTATGTACGGAAATCTCATTCATACAAACTGATTCCTCCCTGCATCATATACATAATCGATCGCTCCAAGGCGTTCGGAAATCTCTGTCCTGTCCGCTCCAAGGTCGTCGCAGAGCGCATCCAGCGACGGATAACGGTCGCGAAGCTTCGTATTGACAACACTGAGAAGCATGACCGGGTCTTTCGGCAGATTTAAAAACATGTGATCATCTCCTTCTCCGTGAATATGTAACCGACACGTATATCGTGTTCCTCAACAGGTATTTCATCTGCGATCTGCCCGGAGAACGCAAGCGCAGCCAGTATGCACCCGGTATCTTTTCCCAGATATGCATCATAAAATCCTCCGCCGTATCCGAGCCTCGCTCCCGTACGGTCGAATGCAATGCCCGGCATCACCACCAGGATGTCTTCTGCCGGGTAAGGCGCCTTCGGGCACCATGGCCCGGGTTCGGGAATGCCGAACACACCGGGACGCAGATCAGCCATGCTCCTGATATAACAGAATTCCATCATATGCTTTCCGCGCACTCTCGGCGCAGCCACACGTTTCTTCCTGCGCAGCGACTCAGAAATGATCTGTCTTGTATCGGCTTCATCCTTCCGTGAAACATAGATATATACGCATCCCGCTTCACTGAACAGACTGCTTCCAAGCAGCCTGTCCGCGATCTTCTCTTCCGCACTCTGACGCTCCTCAGCCGGCATGTCAGACCGCACCTTCAAAAACCGTTCTCTAATTTGCTTTTTTATTTCCGTATTTTTCACCAAGATTCACAACCGTTCCGTCTTTTTCTTCAATATCTATATTGTTAAGCTGCGCGAGCAGATTGCCCTTTACGGCTTCAATATATTCCCTGCGCAGGACCTTCTGCTCTTTTTTCTCTTCTTCCGTAAGTCCTTCGGCTTTTGACTTGCGGTACAGTTTATTGATCCTGTTTATCTTCTGCCTGTCCATGGGTCTCCTCTCCTGTGTCTTTTTTGTTTTCCCTGTATATCGGACTGTATTATACACTATTTGATTCTGTTCGTCCAGATTCAGCTCGAATAGTTCTCAAGGAAGCCGTAAAGTTCATCCTCTGAGGAAATATATTTTCCGGCAGCGATCTCATGCTGAAGCTCCCCTGGAAGATCATTTACCGGGATCTCGGTAAATTCATACAATGTACGGCGGTCTCCCGTATATACAGCGACATATCCCTGCAGTTCGCAGAGAAAGAACCCCGCCTCTCCCTCCGGTTCCTCTCCGGTCTGATCTGTCTCAGCTTCAACGCTCCTGGTATCCGCAGCACTCTGCTCCAGCGCTGCCTGTTTCTCCAGGACCCTGCTGTAAGACATCCGGTACCCGGCCGACAGCAGCGCAGCAAAGATCACCAGGACGGAAAAAAAGCCAATCATGTATTTCGGTTTCATCATATCCACATCCTTTTTATACAGTATTGGCTTTTTTTCATTCTTTATTCAGTTTATTCTCTGTTCCCTGTGTCTTCCGGCAGCAGGCGGAGCTTCCGGCATCCGCGCAGGATCCTTGCGCCCATCGGAAGTGCAAGGATATCTTCATCCGAAAGTGCACCCAGTTTCAGGATCAGCACCACATAGATCACAACTGCGATCAGGATCGCGATCACCGTCGGGATCACTCTTCCTCCGATCAGGACATCAAGCCCGAGGTGGATCAGATATGTAATCACACCCATAACCGCTGATGCGATCAGCGGTTTCAGGAACAGATCTTTAAAATCGATCCTGTATCCGCACACCTGACGGATCTTTCTCTGATTCAGATAACACATAACAAGAGCAAATACGATATTGCTGGCCGGAAGTGCATAAACATTCATCCGGAACACAACAAGCATGATCACAAAAGCGATCAGATGGACGACCAGTGCAACAGCCGCATGCTTCGCCGGACTGGACATATAGTTCAGGCCGTGGAGGACGGAATTACTGATCGATGCCCACCCGTACAGGACGATCACAACAGCGCCCAGCATAAGCAGATACGCCGGAGTTGCGCTGGCGTCATTGTAAAGCAGGACCATAAGCGGTGAAGCAAGCACAAGGAACCCGACGCAGCTCGGGATCGTGAGGATTGTCGTCAGGCGGAGGATCTGTCCGATCTGACTGTGTACTTTTTTACGCTTTCCGGCCACCACAACCATGGTAAGGCTTGGCACGAGCGACGTGCAGAGCGCATTCGGGATGGCCATCGGAACGTTGATCAGCGGATCATATTTTCCCGTATAGATTCCCTGAAGCGCCATATATTCACTTTCGGCAAATCCCTGAGCTTCCATCACATGGTTAAACACAGTCAGGTCTATGATCTGATTGATGTTGTATATTGCCGTACTGAAAATGATCGGAACTGCCGTAAGCAGCAATACTTTCAATATGTGCTGGTATGATTCCGTCTCTCCCGTCCGGTCACGCCTCAGCCGTCTCCGGATCACGCCCCGGAACATCCAGAGTACAAAGAGAAGGAAGATCAGTCCGGCAAGCGCTCCGGACACCGTACCAAGTGTTCCTCCGGCCGCGCCGAAGGCAGGGCCCAGAAGATCCTCGCCGGATTCTTTCCCAAGGCGGTCTCCCATTCCAAAAAGTACGCTTGCTCCCACAATACTGATGACCGCGTTGATGATCTGTTCGATCACCTGGGATACCGCTGTTGGGACCATGGTCCCCAATCCCTGGAAATATCCTCTGATCACGGCCATCACCGCCACGATCAGAAGCCCCGGTGCAAGAACGCGGAGAGCATATACACTGAGCGGCGCTTTCATCATATGCTCGGAAATGATGCCTGCGCCGAGAAAGATCGCCAGCGAGATGATAAAGCCGACTACCGCGGCAAAGACAAGAGAACCGATAAATGCCCGGAACGCGTTCCGCTGCTGATTCATCGCACGCCTCGCGGATACGAGTTTGGAAACTGCCGTTGGAAGACTCAGACAGGAAAGCATCAGTGCAAACGCATACACCTGATAGGCATATCCGTAATATCCGTTTCCTTCATCTCCAAGGATATTGGTAAGCGGGATGCGGTAGACAACGCCGATCACTTTTGAGATCATTGCTGCAGCGGCAAGTATAGAGCCCTGTACGATATAGTCGCCTCCTGCCGTTTTTTTCTTCCTGTTCTTTTGTGTATCAGACATATAGTTCCTCCTTGCATCAGATCACATCTGTCATCGCATGATCTGAACCTTTTCCATAATCTCCCGCTGTTTCTGTTCCATTACGATGCGATCTTCCTCTTCCATGTGATCGAATCCGAAAAGATGGAGCATACTGTGAGCGATCAGAAATGCATATTCACGCCTGGGCGAATGTCCGTATTCCTCTGCCTGCGCCATAACGCGGTCCAGGGAAAGCACGATATCTCCCAGAAGTAGTTCACCGGTTTCCGGATCAAAATAATCCGGCATATCATCAAAACCGGAAAAATCTCCCGGGATCTCATAATCAAGCATCGGAAAGGAAAGGACATCCGTAGGACGGTCTATATTTCTGTACTGAAGATTTAACTCGTGGATCTCCCGGTCGTGAGTAAGAAGGAGATTCACCTCCGCTTCGTACGGGCATCCGATATATTCCAGCGCTGCGTCTGTCACAAGAACCGCCGTCTCTTCTGCATCAAACGGCAGATCCGTTTTTCCTTCTGTTTCAAGATACAGGCTCATGACCGTTTCCTCCTGCTGTTTCTCGTTCTGGACATGCTCTTTTTTTCATATTCTTCGTAAGCTTTAACGATCTTCTGCACAAGCGGATGGCGGACAACGTCTTTGCTGGTCAGTGTGCAGATGCTGATCCCTTCCAGTCCCTTCACAACTTTGACTGCAGTATCCAGTCCGGACACCGCGCCAGCCGGCAGGTCTTTCTGCGTGGAATCACCGGTAATGACCACCTTTGATCCGAATCCGATCCTGGTCAGGAACATCTTCATCTGCGCCGGTGTCGTATTCTGTGCTTCATCCAGTATAATAAACGCATTATCCAGCGTCCGCCCTCTCATATACGCAAGCGGGGCCACTTCGATCAGTCCTTTTTCTGAATTTTTCAGAAAAGTCTCCGCTCCCATGATCTGATAAAGGGCGTCATAAAGCGGACGGAGATAAGGATCTATCTTACTCTGCAGATCACCGGGAAGAAACCCGAGTTTTTCTCCGGCTTCGATCGCCGGCCTGGTCAGGATGATGCGGCTGACTTCATTTCTTTTAAAGGCCGTGATCGCCATGGCCATGGCAAGATAGGTCTTTCCCGTCCCCGCCGGTCCCAGTCCAAACGTGATCATCCCGTTCCGGATGGCGTCCACATAAGCCTTCTGGCCCAGGGTTTTCGGCTTGACCGGTTTACCCTGAAGCGTATAGCAGATCAGTTCTTTATCGATCTCTACAATGCCTTCCTCCTGATCTTCAAAAACCAGCGAGATCGCATAATCAACATTCTGTTCTGTGATCACGTTCCCGCGGCGCGACAGTTCCATCAGCTGCGAAAGGACTCTCTGCGCTTTCCCGGCCGCAGTGTTTTCCCCGACAATCTTCGTATTTCCGTCTCTTGCGATCAGCGTGACATGAAAGGTGCGCTCAATCTTCTTTGCAAATATATCAAACTGCCCGAATACATTGGCCTCATGTTCGGCCGGTATATCAATCATCAGTTCCGACAGGCTCATCTGTTTCTTTCCTTTCGATCATAACAATTTCCGTATCTTTTTCTTCTGTAATGCTTTCATTCAGATAAACAGTCCCGGAAGCTTCCGCTGCCCCGGCAGACAGATTTATTTTAACATTATTTCCGCGGATTTGAATACCTTTTTCCTGCAAATCATCGCAAAAACTTTTAAAATCCGCACTCAGCCGCACTCTTGCCTCTTCCTCAGAGACCGCTTTTTCTTTAAACGTACAGGATCGTGCGGTTGTGATACCGAACGCAAGCGGAAGATAAATGTTTTCTCCCGCCCTGAACTGCACTTCTCTCCCGGCAAGTTCACAGGAACTGTAATCATTCGATATACTTCCCAGAGAAACTCTGGTATCTCCGATGCGCATATAGACCAAATGTTTTTCATGTCCGTCGTATATTCTCTCGCGCCGGGTAAGGGAAACTGTATCCTGATAGACAATGCTCGTATCCGCATAAATATCTGCATCTGCGCGGCAGTACTGATACCCGGTTATCTCACCGCTGTCGTCCGTCACTTCGATCCTGCCCAGAACGAGTATGTCTCCTTTCTTCACCTGATCCCCCTGATGCACGAGCGGCACTCCCGAACGCGTAACCAGATCCGTGATCATACCGTCGGAAGAAGCGATCAGATCCGTCGCCCGCTCCCGTCCGGATGCGGTGACGCCGTCAGCAGTATACGTGTCATCATTTTCTTTCACACGGACAGTCAGCCTGCTCCCGTCCAGAGATGCCGATGCCCAAACGATATCATTATATTCTCTTCGTATATTTTTGACAATACCCGGGCAGTCCACTTCACTCTTCAGCATAAACGGAGAAACGCCCTGTTCCCTGAGATATTCCGCCAGTGTTTCATCGGGCCATCTGACATTTCCCTCAAAATGTATATCCCAGATAAACAGAGAATAAATCTTCAGAAGAAGCATACACGCCGCGACTCCCATGAAAAACAGCTTTCTCTTCCTCCACCGGAAAAGGGAAAACGGCAGTCCCTCTCTGCATACAAGAACTACTTTCGTATGTGACTTTCTTGCCAGTGGTCGGATCTTTCTGAAACCGGCGAGTTCCAGATACATCTCATAGCCGCTCTTTACCGGTTCCAGTCCCCATATATAGATCGCATTTCTGGAGCACATATTAATAAACCGTTCCGGCGAGCAGCCTTCCACACGGATTTTTACATATCCCTTTATATAGCGGATCAGTGAGCGGATCACGGTTCATCCCTCCCGCTCCCGAAACGTACCGCGTCAATCTTTCCGGTCACTTTCATTTCATCATTCGTATAATACTTGACCTGCAGACGGCTTCCTTCCACGCGGATCTGTCCGTTTTTTGTCTGTATGCGTACAAGGCAGTCTGTATATTCCGTTATCCCGCGGTAATTCCCGATGCACACTTCAAAATTTCCGGTCAAAGTAACAACCGCTGCTTTCAGCAGAACGTCTTTCGGCAGTCCCGAAGCTTCGACCAGCCGTTCCCGTATCTGTTCTCTTTCCATAAAAATGCCACACATACGCTTTTTATAGTCAGTATATGTGCGGCATACAATGTCCTATTCAGAAAAAACAGAGTCATGAAATGGATCTTTCATTGATAAACATTCCCTGGAAGCGTTCTGCCTGAAACTTCTGCACGAACCAGTCGCATTTGCACAGGAATAGATAGTAGATGTTCAGTCCGCATCCGTGTATGGTCTCAAAGTTCCCCTGTCCTTTCGAGACGATCAGATCGGCGTCTCTTATAAGTTTTTCTGCTTCCTCGCTGATATCGGCAAGTTCTGTCCCGGCGATCCCGCTTCCGTTGCCCGTCACATGCACGATCCGGTCCAGTCCGACATAACGCGCGGCCTCCATGTCCGCGTCATTGACCACCGGCTCGCCGCGGACAATGGCCGTCACTTTAACACCGGGATGCAGTTCGCACAGGATCTTCATGGCGATCTTGTCAAGGACGATCTCGCCGCAGTTATCCGTAAGCCACACGAGGGATGAAGCATGCTCCAGATCGGCAAGGAACCGCCGGTACACCTCTTTTTCGAGACCGGCCGAACCCTGGACTTCAAAAAGTTCCAGCAGCTTTTCCTTTGTAATATCTTTTACAGCCGCATAATCAATGTAATTGCCGGTTCGGGCGTAGCAGAGCGCGGCCTCCAGCGGATCGGAATGTTTCCGGATCTGCGCTTCCAGTTCTTCCTCCATAGAGAGCAGGTAATCGTTAAACTCCTGTTTAACCTCTTCCAAGCTGTCATGCTTCCCCCAGTATTTCTCATAGATCTGTGAAAGCGGCTTTACAAGCGCCGGTGCGGACAGGTCCGGATCGCAGGATGACAGAAAGGCTAAGACCTCGCGCATATAGGTCATCTTTTTTTCTTCATCACCGAACGTTCTCACCTGGGACTCCTGCATATTGATCAGGCAGGTGAGGCAGAATGAATTGATCTTCATACGGTCTTCCTCAGCACTTTCACGATCTCCGCCATGTACATCGTATGGTAATCTTTATCCGGATACCATTTCCCGTCACATTCCCCACCGTCCGTGAAGCACTCCGGCAGCATCTCCTGGGCGTAGAGCTTCCTGCACACGAAGACCTCCTCCGCCTCTTCCACGGCGGTCGTCCCGTCGATCTCCACCGGATGGAGGCCTGCTTCCTGCCACTTATCCTCCACATCTCTTCCGGACACGGAACCGCATACGTTCAGCGCCTTCCGGTATGCTTCCGGGAGAAATGAAAGAGTAAAATACTCATTCTTGTCCACGAATTCTTTCGTATATCTCTGGGGACGGATATAAGCCGTCGCCACCGGTTTCCCCCACATGATGCCGACGCCGCCCCAGCTGGCGGTCATGGTATTGCAGTCCCCGCTGCTCTCACCGGCTGTGATCAGCATCCACTGCTTGCTGATCTTATCAAAGGGGTTGAACTGTAATTCTGAAATCTTTACTTCTTCAAATGTCATTTTCTTTTCCTTCTTTCTGCTGCAGTCTGCTATTCTTTGATTTCTGAAAGATAATCTTACAGGAATGTTTTGTAATCTTTGTAATTCTTCTTCAGAAGTTCCGGCGTATTCAGCCCGTACGGACATTTCTTCATACACTGTCCGCAGTTCAGGCAGCCCTCGATCATCTTCATCTTCTCCTGCCACTCTTCCGTCAGCCATGCCGCGCTCGGCGCCCGGCGGAGCATCAGGCTCATCCGTGCACAGTTGTTGATCTCGATCCCTGCCGGACAGGGCATACAGTATCCGCATCCCCGGCAGAAATCGCCGGTCAGCTCCGCCTTATCCCGCTCGATCTTCGCCTTCATCTCTTCTGTCAGCCGGGGCGGACATTCCTGATAAGAAAGAAACTCATCAAGTTCCGTCTCTCTCTGGATGCCCCAGATTGGCGCCACATGGGAGAACTGCGGCTGCGCCATATACGCGTAGGCACTGGCTGAATCGTTTATAAGGCCGCCCGCAAGACCCTTCATGGCGATAAAACCCATGCCGGCCTCGCGCGTCATTTCTACGATTTTCAGATCCGGCTCCGCCGAAATGTATGAGAAGGGGAACTGCATCGTCTCGTACAGTCCGGAACGGATCGCTTCCTCCGCCACGGCGATCCGGTGGTTGGTAATCCCGATATGGCGGATCTTGCCCTCTTCCTTCGCCTTCAACGCTTCTTCATAAAGACCGCTCCCGTCGCCCGGTTTCGGACAGAACGCCGGATTATGGAACTGATAAATGTCGATATAATCCGTCTTCAGCAGGCGCAGGCTTTCTTCCAGATCCTTCCGCATATCCGCGCCGGTCTGGGCGCCGGATTTCGTGCTGATGACGATCCGGTCCCTTATGTACTTAAAAGCAGCGCCCATCTTCTCCTCGCTGTCCGAATACGCCCTTGCCGTATCAAAATAGTTGATGCCGTTATAAAAAGCCTTCTGCAGAAGGTAGACCGCTTCCTTCTTCTCCACACGCTGGACGGGCAGCGCGCCGAAGCCGTTCTTATTCACTTCCAGGCCTGTTTTCCCCAGTATGACCCTATCCATGATCCCACTCCATTCTTTTATTTTTTATCATCTTTTTATTATACACGCCGTCCCCGCAAAAAACAATGCCGCACGGTGAAGCCGGGACTGTTACTTATCTTCTGAAAAGTCCCGGCTTCAGTTCATACAGTGTTAGCGTCAGTGTACAGTTTTTTTATCAAATTCCGGATTGATATAGTAGAAATTCTTCGCATCCATCTTCTCTTTTGTCTGCTCCAGCGCCTCTCCGAACCGCTGGAAATGGACGATCTCCCTTGCCCGCAGAAATTTCAGCGGTTCCCGTACCTCGGGATCAGTGATCATCCGAAGCAGATTGTCATACACGGTCCTGGCCTTCTGTTCTGCCGCCAGGTCTTCCGTCAGGTCCGTAATGGCATCGCCTTTGGACTGGAATTCCACGGCTGAAAAAGGCAGTGCGGATGCCGCCTGCGGCCAGATCCCGGCCGTGTGGTCGATATAGTAAGCGTCAAATCCCGTCGCCTTCGCCTCTTCCACAGTCAGATCCTTCGTCAGCTGGTAAACCATGGCGCAGATGATCTCCATATGGGCCAGTTCTTCTGTACCGATATCGGTCAGCAGGCCGCCTACGGATTTCACCGGCATAGTGTAGCGCTGTGCCAGATAGCGCATGGATGCGGACAGTTCTCCATCCGGACCGCCGTACTGACTGATAATAAGCTGTGCGGTCTTCGGACATGTTTTGGTAATCTTCACCGGATACTGAAGCCGCTTCTCATAGATCCACATCAGACATTCCCTCCTTCCCACGGCGCCGGCCCTTCCTGCCAGCAGAAGCACATCACGTCAGGTTCCGCCTCATAGATTGCGGCCATGCAGTCCGGTGTCAGCGGATAATGCTCTTTCGCAAAATCTGCAGTCAGTCCTTTCCGCTCTTTTACCAGCCGCTTCAAAAGCGTCAGCGCATCCGGATCATCCGGATGGGTGTCAAGGTACAGTCGCAGATCATCCAGGATAAAACTGATCTTCTGGATCTCTGTCAGCGGATCGGATATTCCCTTCTTCGCCGGAATATGGGCCGCGACGAAAAAAGGCATGTCCAGTTCCTTAAAAATGGTTCCGGCGGCCAGCACTTCATCCTTGTCATACAGTGCACCCCAGGTCTGCACCGGGACCGAGGCCATGGCGAGATGCTCTTTATCTGCGATCATAAAAAAACAACTCCCTTCTGAAACATGATCGGTTTCATATACAGTATCTGCATCAGAAAGGGATCTGTTCCGAGGAAGTTGTTTCATGATTTTTTATTTATTTACATTTTTATCATCGGCTCCGTGACATGAGTCCGGAAGAACTGGATCAGCGGTCCGTTGAAGCATGCGTTGATCACCGTACCGATCCCCACGATCATGAGCAGATCCCCATGTGACGCCAGGCAGAACAATACGCCGATCGCCACGCAGGTCACATCACTCAACACTCTGGCATACTGGAATTTAACCCGGTTCTTTGTAATCTTCTCAATGATCAGCGCCACGCTGTCATAGGGCGCGATCCCCATCTCCGCCACCATGTAGAATGCTACGCCGAGCCCGGCGAACAGACTGCCCAGTATGAGCGCGCCGATCCGGAGCGGCAGCGTCATGTCGATCTGGAGCACATCCTGCGCCATCCAGCAGATAAAATCAGCCCCGTATCCGACGCAGACCATGTTGACAATGGTGCCGGCGCCGATGCATTTCCGGACCGTAAAAAATACGACGATCAGGATCAGGATATTCATGATCAGCTGCCATGTGCCGAATGTCATGCCGATAAATCCGCTGATGCCCAGATTCATGCAGGTGAAGGCATCGACGCCGAACCCGCTCAGGCGGTAGCATCCCACACAGATGCTGATAAACAGGATGCCCACAAGCATCATGCTAGTTCTTTTGATCAATAAGCCGCGTTTTTCATTCATGCGGTTTGTCCTCCTTTGGCCGCTTTCAGTATATAAAGCCTGGACTCAAAATCCTGACACATCTTTTCATCGCCTTCCGCCTGCCCTGACGAAGCGTCTGTTGTGATCAGCCCGGCGTGCATCAGCTCACTTCCGTAATGGATGGCAGGCTCTCCGTTGATGGTATACAGGACATCTTCAGCCAGTCCCTTCAGATGAAGACGTGTATACGGCAGGTTGATGCCGTTCAGGACGCGGTACCAGCCGACGATTGCCTCTGTCCTGTCGTCGTTTACGACCATCCAGGCAGACGTATTATTTTCAAACGGACTCTGCAGCCGATAAAATGTGCCGAACTGGAATAAACGGCGGTACTGTTTCATAAATGCGATCTGTTCCTTAACCTCTTCCTGTTCATCGGCTGTCAGCGCATTCAGATCCAGTTCATAACCGAAAGTACCGAAATACGCCACATTCGCCCGTGTATAAAGAGGCGTGATCCGGTTGATCTGGTGATTTGGAACGACGGAAACATGGGTTCCCATACTGCTCACCGGATAACAGTAGGATGTGCCGTACTGGATTCTGATCCGCTCCACTGCATCGGAATCATCGCTTGTCCAGCCCTGGGGCGCATAATAAAGCATTCCCGGGTCGAACCGGCCGCCTCCGCTTGCACAGGATTCAAAGAGTACATGCGGGAATTCACGGGTCAGTCTCTCATAAAGGTCATAAACTCCGAGAATATACCAGTGATAAACTTCGCCCTGCCGTTCAGCCGGAAGCGCCGCCGAATAACATTCCGTGATGCTCCGGTTCATGTCCCATTTGATGTAGGAGACTTTCGCTTCCGAGAGGATCTTTGCCATCATTTCATATATCCGGTCTACTACTTCCTTCCGGGAAAAATCCAGCACGTACTGGAATCTTCCGTGAGAATTCCTGCGTCCCGGTACCTGTATGATCCAGTCCGGATGTTCACGGTACAGGTCAGAGTCCTTGTTGACCATCTCCGGCTCGAACCAGAGGCCGAACTTCATGCCGAGATCCTCGATCCGCTCTGCCAGTCCGGTGATACCGTTCTTCAGGCGGTCCGGATTCGCGACCCAGTCGCCCAGGCCCGCATGTTCACTGCATCGTTTCCCGAACCATCCGTCATCGAGCACGAACAGTTCCACACCGCTCTCTCTGGCTTTCTCCGCGATCCTCACCAGCTTGTCTTCCGTGAAGTCAAAATACGTCGCTTCCCAGTTGTTGATCAGGATTGGACGCACCCGGTCACGCCAGTAACCTCTGGCAAGGCGCTTCTGATACAGCCGGTGATACGTCTGGCTCAGATGGTTCAGCCCCTGATCCGTATATACCATTACCGCTTCCGGCGTCTGGAATTCTTCAGACGGATCAAGCTTCCAGTCAAAGCAATGGGGATGGATGCCCATCAGCACTCTTGCGGTATCATATGTATCCACTTCCACCTGTGCCAGGAAATTGCCGCTGTATACCAGGCTGAATCCGATCGCTTCACCCTGGAATTCATCTGCTGTCGTACGCTTCAGGATGATGAACGGATTGTGGTTATGGGAAGAATTTCCCCTTATGCTGCCTACAGACTGGATCCCCTGTTCCAGCCTCCTCGTCTTCGGATACCGCTCTCTTGCCCATGCCCCGGAGAACTGGATCATATCATAGCCGCTGTCCGGAAGATCCAGGCAGAGACTCATGGCAGACAGAAGATGCACGCTCTCCTGTCCCCGGTTGATAAAACGCGCGTTTCTTGCAATGATGCCGCCTGCGGCAAATATAGTATAGGAAAGCTCCAGATGAAGCCCGGTCAGCGGATCAGCCAGCTCGATGTTCAGCGTCTCCGCCTCGTCTTCACTTTCAACGTAAGTTGCAGGAAGTCCGGCAAGGTCCGGTTTACCTTCCTCGATCCGGTATCCGCGGAAGCAGAATTCAGAGATTCTGCTTCCGTTTTCCTGAAGCACTTCCGTGGCCGGCATACGGTAGTCCGAAGTGCCGAACACCCCGTACTCCTGCCGGATGTGCTCCATGGAGAATCGTTTGTCCGTGTCATATACACAGGAAGACATGGGACGCATCAGCGTTTCTACAAAACAGGAACAGTCTTCCGGTATCCGGATCCGTTTTCCGAAATAGATCTGACCCATCTGTTTATTTGGAAGAATTTTCATTATGTAGCTGATCTCATCATTATACAGATGAAATGTATCTCCTGCGTTATTTACTGCTATTCCCATTCTGATTTCCTCCTGGCTCATTATGCTTTAGTCGTTTCCTGCGCCGCATGCATTTCATTTACTTTGCGTGTTACTTCCTCCATGCGTGCACCTTTTAATTTATAAAATTTCTTGTAGATCAGGAAACTGAGTGCTGCAATAATGATCGGGATCACGATCATAAGCACCCGTATTCCTGCAATCGTTCCTGCGCTCTGTACTTCAGCTTTTGCATTATATCCCACGATCTGAAGTCCGACACCTGTAAGGCCGCCGGCTGCGGCCATTGCCGCTTTCATAAGAAACGTCTGTGCAGAGCATGTAATACTTTCATTTCTGACACCGAATTTAACCTCGCCATAATCGATTACATCTGCCATGCAGCATGTTGTAACACCAAGGGACAATCCTGAGCCGAGGAACATGATTCCGCAGCAGATTGTTGTAGAAATCACGCTTGTAGGAAGAATATATCCCATGATCCCAAGAAGTCCGAGCCCGATGATCACACAGCCGCATGCGAGGGCATATACCTTTTCTCTGCTTATCTTTGATGCAACTTTCGGGAAGATTGCCAGGCCGAGCATTTCAGCAACGATAGCAAATCCAAAAATCGAGTACAGATATTCATCTCCGCAAACATTTTTAAAGTAATATACGGCAAATCCTTTTGCAATCTGAGTACAAAGGTTAAATGTAAGAAGGAGTCCTATAAACGCAAGCAGCTGATCGTTTTTAACAATTACATTTACAGCCTGTCTGAGACTGGTTTTTTTCACTTTTGAATTCAGTGTCGATTCTTCTTTTACATTCGTAACGGTAATCCCGATCGTAATGATAAAGATGACAGCGATTACCGCTGCAAAAATTGTATATCCTTCTTCTGCAAGCAAATTTTCATTTCCGGCCATTTTGTTAAATCCATTTATAATATAAAGA
>DWVL01000017.1 GCA_019120275.1 Candidatus Mediterraneibacter excrementavium
ACAGAAGCAGCGGGTGGCCATCGCCGGGGTACTGGCTATGGAACCAAAGTGCATTGTACTGGATGAACCGACGGCCATGCTGGATCCAAACGGAAGGAAAGAAGTGATCCGCGCGGTGGAGAAACTGAGGAAGAGAAAACATGTAACGGTCATCCTCATTACACATTATATGGAAGAAGTGATCGATGCGGATCAGGTGTTTGTTATGGATGGCGGACATATCGTGATGCACGGAACGCCCCGGGAGATATTCAGCCGTGTGGATGAACTGAAAAGTTACCGGATGGATGTGCCTCAGGTAACGATGCTGGCTGAGACACTGAGACGTCAGGGCCTGGATCTTCCGGAAGGGATCCTGAGAAGAGAAGAGTTGGTGGAAACATTATGTCGATTGCGTTAGAACATGTGAGTTATATATACAGTCCCGGAACAGCCTATGAGAAGCATGCGCTGAAAGATGTGAGCTTTGAGATCCCGCAGGGACAGTTTGTGGGGATCATCGGGCATACCGGATCCGGAAAGTCTACGCTGATCCAGCATCTGAACGGACTGGTCCGGGCAACTTCGGGCAGGGTGCTTTATGAGGGTCAGAATATTTACGAAGAAGGATACAACATGCGCAGACTTCGCACGCAGGTGGGACTCGTATTCCAATATCCGGAATATCAGCTTTTTGAGGTGGACGTGCTGAGCGATGTCTGTTTCGGACCGAAGAATCAGGGCCTTCCGAAAGAAGAGTGTGAGAAACGCGCGCGAGAAGCGCTGGAACATGTGGGATTTCCGGAGAAATACTACAGGCAGTCGCCTTTTGAACTGTCCGGAGGCCAGAAGAGAAGAGTGGCCATTGCCGGCGTACTTGCCATGCGTCCGCGGGTTCTGATCCTGGATGAACCCACTGCGGGACTGGATCCGAAAGGCCGGGATGAGATCCTGGACCAGATCAGTGAACTGCACCGGAAGACAGATATGACCGTGATCCTGGTTTCACACAGTATGGAAGATATTGCCCGCTATGTGGAACGGATCATCGTGATGAACCGCGGAGAGAAGATGCTGGACGGAGCTCCGCGTGAGGTGTTCCGGCATTATAAAGAGCTGGAAGAAGTAGGACTGGCAGCCCCCCAGGTGACATATGTGATGCATGATCTGAAGGACCGGGGATTCAATGTTTCACCGGATGCAACGACGGTTGAGGAAGCGGCTGACGAGATCATCAGGAGCTTCCAGCGTTAAAAGGAGTAATTATGATCAGAGATATAACCATCGGACAGTATTACCCGGCGGAGAGCCGGATACACAGGCTGGATCCCAGGGTGAAGATTGTCTGCACCCTGCTTTTTCTCGTGTCTCTGTTTATCCAGAACAGTCTGCCGGGTTATGTGATCGCCACCATTTATCTTGCCTGTGTGATCCGTCTGTCCAGGGTGCCGTTGAAATACATTCTTAAAGGCCTGAAACCGGTTGTGATCCTGCTGTTGTTCACAGTTGTGATGAATCTGTTCCTGACAGACGGCGGAGAGATCCTGGTTCAGTTCGGTATCTTCACGATCACAGAGAATGGACTCAGGACTTCTGTATTTATGGCAGTCCGCCTGATGTATCTTGTAACCGGGTCATCGATCATGACCTTTACCACATCGCCGAATGGCCTGACAGATGGAATGGAGAAACTGCTCCATCCGCTGAATCGATTCAATGTGCCGGTCCATGAAGTTGCGATGATGATGTCCATTGCTCTGCGGTTTATCCCGATCCTGCTGGAAGAGACAGATAAGATCATGAAATCCCAGCAGGCGCGGGGGGCTGACTTTGAGAGCGGCAATATCATTCAAAGGGCGAAGGCAATGGTGCCGATCCTTGTGCCGTTGTTCGTATCGGCATTCCGGCGTGCCAACGACCTGGCAATGGCAATGGAATCCCGTTGTTATCATGGCGGGGAGGGGCGGACAAAAATGAAACCGCTGCACTATCACGGCAGAGACCGGGCGGCATATTTTATCACCTTGATCTATCTTGTCATAATGTTTGCAGTCGGACGTTTTTTACCCTTTAAACTGTGGATATTCTGATGATAGTATATTGATCTGTTTCATCTTTGGGACAGGGCAAAAGTTAATTGGGGACGTAGTAAAATTCAATTTTACTACGTCCCCAATCAAGGAGAATATATGAAAAGGATTAAGCTGACTGTCGCTTACGACGGCACGGATTATTGTGGCTGGCAGATCCAGCCGAACGGGATTACGGTTGAGAAAGTCCTGAACAGAGCGCTTTCCCGGCTGACGGGGGAAGATATTGCGGTGACCGGCGCCAGCCGGACGGACGCAGGGGTGCATGCCCGTGGAAATGTGGCGGTGTTTGACACGGCGTCTACGATCCCGCCGGAGCGTTTTTCGTATGCGGTGAACACGCTTCTTCCGGAGGATGTTGTTGTCGTGAAGTCGGAGGAAGTGGCTGCGGACTGGCATCCCCGCTATCAGGAGTCTGTGAAAACGTATGCATATCATATCCTGAATTGTGAAATGCCTGATCCGGTCCAGCGGAAATATGTCTGGCATGTGAACTGTCCGCTGGATCTTGAAAAGATGAGAACTGCGGCGGAATATCTGACAGGTGAACATGATTTTAAGAGCTTCTGCAGCATTCATACCGGCGCGAAGACAACGGTGCGTACGATATACAGCATGGATGTTGAACGTTCAGGCGAGGTTATTACGATCCGGGTCAGCGGAAACGGGTTCCTTTATAATATGGTGCGGATCATAACGGGAACGCTGGTCGAGGCGGGCAGAGGATTCCGCCAGCCGGAGAGTGTGAAAGAATTGCTGGATGCGGACGAACGGGGCAAGGCAGGACCAACGGCGCCGGCGCAGGGACTGTTGCTGGAGAGTATCGAATACCGTTAGAAAATACTTGGAAGAACCGGCCTGACAAGCTTGACAAAAACTGCTGTGGTTGCTACTATTAAACGTAGCAGAAGGCTGGATTGTTACTTCCAGAAGGCAAAACCAGATTTTCGGGTGATGAAGTGATTTATCATGCCTGAGGATCTGGTTTTTTACGCGGTACGCCCGTCAAGCGGTTCCTGATTGCAATGAGATGTTGAAAGTATCGCACGGATCGGATTTGTCCAGCCCGGAATAAGGAGGAATGTGAAATGAGAATCTATGAAGCGGAAAATTATGAGGAAATGAGCAGAAAAGCGGCAGATATCCTGGCAGCTCAGGTCATTCTGAAGCCGGACTGTGTTCTTGGTCTTGCAACCGGATCTACGCCGATCGGTACATATGATGAACTGGTTGCGCGCTGCGAAAGGGGAGAACTCGATTTTTCAGAAGTGAAGACAGTCAATCTGGACGAATATAAAGGACTGACACGCGACAATGATCAGAGCTACTACTATTTCATGCATGAGCATCTTTTTGACCGTGTGAATATCGATCCGGCAAATACAAATGTACCGGACGGAACAGAGCCGGACGCTGAAAAAGAGTGTGCAAGATACGAGAAGCTGATCGAATCTCTTGGCGGCGCTGACATTCAGCTCCTCGGCCTGGGCCACAACGGACATATCGGCTTCAATGAGCCGGACAGTTCTTTCGCTCAGGTGACACATTGTGTAAATCTGACAGAGAGTACGATCGAGGCAAACAAAAGATTTTTTGCTTCTGCAGACGATGTTCCGAGGCAGGCATACACAATGGGGATCGGGACAATCATGAAAGCAAAGAAGATCCTTCTGATCGTGAACGGCGAGGCGAAGGCTGATATTGTGGCCAAAGCTTTCTTCGGGCCGGTCACACCGGAAGTGCCGGCGTCGATCCTTCAGCTTCATCCGGATGTTATGATCGTGGCTGACAAGGCGGCTCTTTCAAAGGTGCCGAAGCAGGTATAAGAAGACCGCGGGTGCGGCCTGTACAGGAGGTATGGGAAAATGCTCATTAAAAATGTAAAGATCTATACAGAAGATAAGGAATTTGTGCCGGGCGAAATTGCTGTGGATAATGGAAAATTCGCAGACCCGGCAGCAGAAGCTGCTGATGTGTCAGAAGTACTGGACGGCGAAGGATGTTATATGATCCCGGGGCTTGTGGATATCCATTTCCACGGCTGCGTGGGCGATGATTTCTGCGATGCAAAAGAAGAGGCGATCGCAAATATGGCGAAGCATGAGGCCTCTGTCGGCGTAACATCGATCTGTCCGGCGACCATGACACTGTCCGAAGAAGAACTCCACAGCATCATGAAAACGGCCGGAGCTTATAGCGGGACAGAAGGAGCAAAACTGGTCGGCATCAATATGGAAGGACCGTTTATCAGCGAGAAGAAAAAGGGTGCGCAGGCGGCGGATTTCATCCGGAAATGTGACACGGAACTTTTCCGCAAACTGCAGGAAGAGTCTGGCGGCCTGATCAAACTGGTGGACATTGCGCCGGAGAACGACGGGGCGATCGAATTTATCCGTGATGTGAAAGATGAAGTCGTTATTTCCATCGCGCATACAGTGGCAAATTATGACGAGGCTTCAAGAGCGCTGGCAGAGGGCGCGAGCCATGTGACCCATCTCTACAATGCGATGCCGCCGCTGAATCACCGGGATCCGGGCGTCATCGGCGCGGCGAGGGATGACAAAAACTGCCATGTGGAACTGATCTGTGACGGCGTGCACATCCACCCGTCGGTAGTGCGTGCTACATTTGCAATGTTCGGGGCGGACCGGGTGATCCTGATCAGTGACAGTATGCGTGCGACAGGTCTGACAGATGGACAGTATACGCTGGGAGGCCAGGATGTATTTGTAAAAGGACCGCGGGCAACGCTGGCGGACGGGACGATTGCGGGTTCGGCAACGGATCTGATGGGATGTCTGCGCGTAGCGGTACAGCGGATGGGAATCCCGCTGGAGGATGCGGTCGGCTGTGCGACCATGAATCCTGCAAAAGAAATCGGGATCTATGACCATTGCGGAAGCATTGTGCCAGGCAAGGACGCGGATTTCGTCCTGCTTGACGAAGCCCTGAATGTTAAAGCGGTGTATGTGAACGGTAAAAAACAGGTTTAAAACATAAATAAAACATAAATTATATAAACAAATCATAAAGAACAGATTGACTTTGCTGTCAATATCTGTTAGAGTGTAAACAATAAGAGAATACGGCAGGATTGTTACTGTACGGCAGGCAAAACCAGATTTTATAAATATAGGCTCAGAGGGTATATTTATATGATCTGGTTTTTTTATCCTGGAAGGTAGATATGTTAATAGAAAAAGTAATTAATAATAATATTGTTTCTGCTTTCGACGAAACGGGAAAAGAGCTTGTGGTAATGGGCAGGGGTCTCGGATTCGGAGTGCGGCCCGGACAGCCCGTGGATGAGAAAAAAATTGAAAAAGTATTCCGGATCAAGAGCAGGGATACAGCGGACCAGTTCAAAGAACTGCTGGCCGATATGCCGCTTGAGCGGGTGAAGATCTCGACGGATATTATCTCTTTCGCAAAGAGTAATCTGAATTTGAAACTGAATCAGAGTATTTATGTAACACTTACGGACCATATTAATTTTGCGATCGAGCGATTCGAGAAAGGGATCAACCTGCAGAATGCGCTTCTGTGGGAGATCAAGCGATTTTACCCGCATGAGTTTGACCTGGGGAGTTACGCGCTGAAGCTTATAAGGGAAAGGCTGGGCGTCGAACTGCCGGAAGACGAAGCCGGGTTTATTGCACTGCACTTTGTAAATGCAGAATACGGGACAGATATCAGAGATGCGTTCCGTTTTCCCAATCAGCTGAAAGATATCCTGGAGATTACCAGCAATGAACTGGGGATCGTGCTTGATGAGAGAACACTTCATTATGAGCGGTTTGTGACGCATCTGAAATTTCTTCTGCAGAGAGTGTACCGCAACGAACTTCTTCCCGATGAAGAGGACGAACTGGCGGACCTGATGCAGACAAAATATCCGAATGAGTATGCGTGCAGCTGTAAGATTGCGGAATATATCGAGAAAAATACAGAATGCAGGCTTTCGAGCGAGGAAGTCATGTATCTGGCTATCCATATCAGAAGAGTGACTATGGCAGAAAACGAAGAGTAGCAGAAAAGGAGGAGAGAACAATGTTTAATCTGTTTAAGAAGAAAGGCCACGTGCTCGGTGCGCCGGCGAAGGGAAAAGCGGTTCCGCTTCAGGAAGTGAGCGATCCTACATTTGCTGAGGAAATGCTTGGAAAAGGCGCTGCAGTGATCCCGTCGGAGGGAAAGATCTACGCACCGGCTGACGGCGAGATCGGCATGGTATTTGATACGCTTCATGCAGTCAGCATGGTTACGGATTTTGGCGCAGAGGTACTGATCCATGTAGGCCTTGATACCGTGAAAATGAATGGTGACGGCTTCACCGGACATGTAAAGGCCGGGGATCACGTAAAGAAGGGGGATCTGCTTCTGGAAGTGGATCTTGAGAAAGTGAAAGCAGCCGGCTATGACATTATCACACCAGTGCTTGTCTGCAACACACCGGATTACAAATCGGTGGAGAACGTCGGAACAAAAGACGTGGCTGCAGGTGATGATCTGGTCATCATTGAGTAACCGGATCACTGTTTATAATGGTTTTGACCGGAGCATCCGGTTAAAATAAAAAGGGATTATGACGAGAGTCAAAAATCAAGGAGGGAAACTAATGAAGTTTTTACAGAAATTAGGTAAAGCGTTAATGCTTCCTGTTGCTGTTCTTCCGATCTGTGGTATCCTCATGGGTATCGGATATGCGCTGTGTCCGTCAACGATGCAGGGCGGTGAAGTAACAGGAATCGTTCAGCAGATTGGTTACTATCTCGTGAAAGCAGGCGGCGCCCTGATCGATAATATGGCGATCCTGTTTGCAATCGGTATCGGCGTCGGCATGTCCGATGAGAACGATGGTACCGGCGGTCTGGCATCTCTGGCTTCCTGGCTGATGATGACAAACCTGCTGGCTACAGCTAACGTAACAGTTATCATGCCGTCTATCGCAGAGAATGCTGATGCTACTCTTGCATTCGATAAGATTGCAAACCCGTTCATCGGTATCCTTGCAGGTGTGATTGGAGCTATGTGCTACAACAAGTTCAAGAGTACAAAGCTTCCGGACTGGCTGTCATTCTTCAGCGGCAAGCGCTGCGTAGCGATCATTGCAGGCGTTGTATCCATCATCGTATCCGTTATCCTGCTCTTCGTATGGCCGCTGCTCTTCGGTGCACTGGTTGCACTTGGCGAAGGCATCGCAAGCCTCGGAGCAGTTGGAGCCGGACTGTATGCATTCTTCAACAGACTGCTTATCCCGTTCGGCCTGCACCATGCACTCAACAATGTATTCTGGTTTGACACCATCGGCCTCGGCGACCTGACTCACTTCTGGGCAGGCGAGACATCAGCAGATGTTACATGGAGCCTTGGTATGTACATGTCAGGATTCTTCCCGTGTATGATGTTCGGTATCCCGGGTGCGGCTCTCGCTATGGTACACACAGCAAAGAGCAACAAGAAGAAAGTTGCAATCGGTCTCCTCAGCTCTGCAGCTATCGCAGCATTTGTCTGCGGTGTTACTGAGCCGTTCGAGTTCGGCTTCATGTTCCTTGCACCGGCTCTGTACCTGATCTACGCTCTGCTGTATGCAATCTTTACAGTAGTGACAGTACTTGTCGGATTCCGTGCAGGATTCAGCTTCTCCGCAGGTCTGACCGACCTTGTATTCTCGGCTTCCCTTCCGGCAGCTGCGAATACATGGATGATCATCCCGCTGGGCATCGCTGCATTCCTCATCTTCTATGTAGTATTCCGCTTCGCGATCGTGAAATTCGATCTGAAGACACCGGGACGTGAGGATGACGATGATACAGATGCAGAGAAGAGCGTAGTTCTCGCAAACGACAACTTCACAGAGGTTGCTTCTGTCATCCTCGAAGGCGTTGGCGGCAAAGAGAACGTTACATCCATCGATAACTGCATCACAAGACTTCGTCTTGAGATTAAGGATTACACAAAGATTGACGAGAAGAAGATCAAATCTGCAGGTGTTGCAGGCGTGATCCGTCCGGGCAAGAATTCCGTACAGGTTATCGTAGGAACAAAAGTACAGTTCGTGGCAGACGAATTCAAGAAACTCTGCAAATAATATAATTAACATATAATCCCTTTTATAAAGGCTGTCGTACGAATCGTACGGCAGCCTTTAATTTGTTAA
>DWVL01000018.1 GCA_019120275.1 Candidatus Mediterraneibacter excrementavium
TTCTTGCTGAGTTAAGTTCACATCTTCAAAAGAAAAAATCGCATTAGAAGCATTCTTGCCCACTTCACATCGGCATAAAAGCTTTCCCCAATTTGGTAGCGTATAATAATTTACTTCACCAGTTGAAAATCCTAATTCTTCTGGCAATTTTACCTTTGGAACATCTACAGAATTTAATATTTCAGAAATGGCGGCAGCGTATTCTGATATTGTATTTTCTTCACCAGCCGCTAAACCTACTATTTCGTTTACATCATGGTTGACTAAGGCGGTGTAGTAGCTCCCGATCGTGGAAGGAGCATTAAATAAAACGGCCAGCATGTACTTCTTGATGTTGCGAACCTTTGTGGTGTTCTGGTGCATACAGTCAAGGACGTACTCAATGTGGCCGCTGTTCAGCTTCATAAATTTGGACTTGACCAGCTCCGCCGGGTAGTCATCCCCGGCAATCCTAAGATATTTCCTGCGGGAGCTGACGGTTTCCAGAATCAGGGAAACAATCTCGTCCAGCATATCCCGGTCATGGGGAAAGGCTTTGATCAGCCAGTCAAACTCAATGTTGTCCTTAATGATTTCCTCATAGACCTGATAGGCTTCCTTCCCATCCTTTCGTTTCCGTTCCGGCAAATCCGTGTCCTCGTAATTGTCAGGACAGGAAGGGATCGGATAGGATTCCGTAATTGATCCATCTTTACTTTGTAAATCTTTATTTAGTTCTTCTTTAATTAGTTGCGTTGGATTTTCCGGTATCGGGTTCTCCGGTGTCGGATTCTCCGATATTGGATTTTCCAACCACGGCTGATCCGGTGTTGGATTTTCCAATCCCGGTGCCGTCCTCTGCGGCGTTTCGTAAATGGTGTATTCGATCGCCGCCATCTTGCCTTGTTCATCCCTCCCTTGTCTGCGGGTAATGTACCCGGCCTTTTCCAACTCCCAGACGGCGGTTCGGATCGCGTCAATGCTTTCCTTGTTGATACTGGATAAGCCTTTCAGCGTGTAATCCCAATCCTCCGGCAGCGAAAGCATTTGAGAAAGAAGTCCTTTGGATTTCAGCGACAGGTTCCTGTCACGCAGATGGTAGTTCGACATGACGGTATAACCTTTGTTGCGTTCTACTCGGAATACTGCCATCAGCTATCAGCTCCTTTCCGTGGACATGAAAAAAGCCGCAGGTTCTAAATTTCAGAAACTACGGCTGTATCTATTTCCAGACAAAGCAAAAGGACACGATTTAGAGAAAACCATGTCCTTTGTTGCGGTTCTATTCAATTTTTCACAACACCTAACGCTTGCTCATGCCCAAAAACATTGATTTTATCGCATTTTTCAATGTTTTCTTATGTCAGAGAACCATTATTCCGTTGTTTTTTATCTTCGGTCTGATTCATGGGATCCTTAAGCCCCCTTTCGGATATCGTTGTATCTGTCTGCAGCAGTTACATCTATTAGACGGATAAAGCAGACAAAAAGTTTCACACTGTATGCATTTTATCATAAAAAATGAATTGGATATTCCCTTCTGCATCTGATAAAATATTTCTAACAGAGAAAAGGAGGATGCCGGGATGCAGGTTATTGATTTTAAAGACGCCAAATGCCGCCATTGTTATAAATGTGTCCGCCACTGTGCGGTGAAAGCCATCTGTGTCCGGGACGAGCAGGCCCGGATCATGGTGGATCACTGCATCAACTGCGGGCGGTGCCTGGAGGTCTGTCCCCAGAATGCGAAGACTTTTGCAAGCGATATGGACCGGGTAAAAGGGTATCTGAGACAGGGGTGCCGGACGGTTATCTCCATCGCCCCGTCCTATGCGGGGGTGCTGGATTACGACCGGCCGGGTCAGGTCGTGGACGCGCTTCAGCGGCTCGGATTCAGCGAGGTCCGGGAGACGGCGGAGGGCGCAGCCCTGGTGACGGACGAGTACAAGAAGCTGATCCGGGAAGGGCGGATGCCCAATATCATCACTACATGCTGTCCCAGCGTGAATGATCTAATCGAGAAATATTACCCGGAGTGCGCGCCCCTGATGGCGCCGGTCGTGTCGCCCATGATCGCCCACGGGCGCTACATAAAGAAGCTGTACGGGCCGGATGTAAAGGTTGTGTTCCTGGGCCCGTGCATCGCCAAGAAACAGGAAGCCGTCGGGGACGACCGGGTGCGGGGTGCGGTGGATGCGATCCTGACCTTCGAGGAACTGGCGCTCTGGCTGAAAGAAGAGGGGATCGATCTCCATGAATGCAGCGATATGCCCATGGGCAATCCGGACCCGGAGATCAACCGCCTCTATCCGGTGAGCGGCGGCGTGATCCGGTCCGTGATCACGGAAGAAGAGGCGGACGGCTACCACAAGGTGTTCGTGGACGGGCTGGAGAACTGTATGGAGATGCTGGACTGCCTGAGAAAAGGCGAGCTGGACCACTGTTTCATTGAGGCCAATGTGTGCGAGGGCGGGTGCGCGAAGGGACCCGCTTCCGCACACTGGAACACGTCCTATGTGAAGACGAAGGTGAAGATCGAAAATGCGGTGTCCTATAAGAAGGCGCGGGATCTGCCGGAAATGACGCGGGAAGAAATGTACAAGGCGTTCGGGAACCGAAGCATCGAAGACCGGCAGCCCACGGAGGAGCAGATCACTGCGATCCTCCGGTCCGTCGGGAAATATACGGAAGAAGATGAACTCAACTGCGGGGCCTGCGGATATCCGACCTGCAGGGACAAGGCGATCGCCGTATTCCAGGGGAAGGCGGAAGTCTCCATGTGCATGCCCTATGCACTGGCCCAGGCGGAGTCCATGTCCAATGTGGTCATGGATGTGACCCCGAATATGATCTTTGTGGTGGATCATGATATGAAGATCCTGGACTGCAACCGGAAAGGGCAGGAACTGCTCGGCGTGGGCCGGCAGGATGCAGTGGGCCGGTACCTATTCGAGTTTATCGAGACGGGAGATATTGAAGAAGCGCTCCTGACACAGGAACCGGTGCTGCACAGGAAGACCGAACTGAACAGCGGCAGGATCAAAGCCGAAGAGACGGTCGTCTACATTGAGAACCGGGATGCCGCCCTCGTGATGTTCCGGGATATCACGCGGGAAGAGCAGGTGAGGGAGCAGCACTACAATCTGAAGATCGAGACGGTGGAGATGGCCCAGAAGGTCATCGAGAAGCAGATGATGGTGGCGCAGGAGATCGCAGGACTTCTGGGCGAGACGACGGCTGAGACGAAGGTGACGCTGACGAAACTGAGAGATTCCATCCTGAACGAGGAGGAATGAGTATGAGTGTGAGTATCGATGCGGCATGGAAAAGCCTGAATAAGCATCAGGAGGAACTGTGCGGGGATAAAGTGGAGATCCTGAAGACGGAGGAGTCGGACATCCTGATCCTGGCGGATGGCATGGGAAGCGGCGTCAAGGCGAATATCCTGGCCACGCTCACCTCCCGGATCCTGGGGACCATGCTCCGGGAAGGGGCGCAGATCGAATCCTGTGTGGAGACCATCGCCCGGACGCTTCCGGTGTGCAGTGTCCGGAAAGTGGCCTATGCCACATTTTCCATCCTTCAGATCTATCACGACGGCCGGGCATACCTGGCGGAATTTGACAATCCCTCCTGCATCTTTATCCGGAACGGGCGGATCGTTGATTATCCCTATGAGGTCCGGGAGATCGGGGGAAAGAAAATACATGAATACAATTTCACCGTGCAGAAGAATGACTGTTTCATCCTCATGAGCGACGGCGTCGTCTACGCAGGCGCCGGATCCATCCTGGATCTGAACGGATGGACCTGGGAGGCGGTGGCGGACTATGCCCTGAAATGCACGAAGCAGAGCATGTCGGCCTCCCGGCTGGCTGTCATGCTAAGCCAGGCCTGCGAAGAACTGTATGAGGAGAAGCCGGGGGATGACACGACGGTGGCCGTGGCCCGGGTGATCGAGCGAAAGATCGTCAATATCTTCACCGGCCCGCCAAAGTCGAAAGAGGATGACGGCAGACTGATGCACGACTTCATGCATGTGGAAGGGAAGAAGGTGGTTGCCGGCGGGACCAGTGCCAACATCGCGGCCCGCATTCTGGGAAAGGAGATCGTGACCCGGATCGACAGCCGCAATCCGGATGTGCCGCCCACGGCAGAGATCGAAGGCATCGATCTGGTGACCGAGGGCGTCCTGACCCTGGGCGGCTGCCTGAAGCTTCTGAAGAAGTATGTGAATGATGAGTTCGACGCAGAGTTCTTCGATGAGCTGGATGCGGACAATGGCGCGTCCCGGCTGGCAAAGCTTCTGATCGAAGAGTGCACGGAACTGAATCTCTTCGTCGGGACAGCGGTCAATGCAGCCCACCAGGAAACGGAGCTGAACTTTGATCTGAGCATGCGCCAGAACCTGGTGGACCAGCTGATCCGCACGGCGGAGGCCATGGGGAAGACTGTAAAAGCCGTTTATTACTGAACCGGTTATCGATTGAACCGCTTACCGGTCGGACTGTTTATTGAAGCTCGGTCAGCGGCCGGAAATCATAACCCATCTCTTCCCATCTGGTCAGCAGTTCATCCAGCACTGCGGCGTTGGTGGAGGAGGTGTTGTGCAGCAGGACGATGGCGCCGGGGTGGATCCGTCTCGTCAGGATATCAAGGGCGTCCTCCCGGGCGGGCTGTGCATCCTGATTCCAGTCCTCGTAGGCCAGGCTCCAGAAAATGGTCTTATAACCCAGATCTTTCGTCCGCTGCAGGCTTTCACTGCTGTACCGGCCCTGCGGCGGGCGGAGAAATTTCGGTATATCCTGCCCGGTTGCCTTACGATAGGCGTCCTCCACATCGGTCAGTTCCTTTTTAAAGACAGACAGGTCAGAAGTTTGGGAGAGATCCGGATGATGCCAGGTATGATTCCCGACGATATGCCCTTCGTCTGCCATCCGCCGGACCAGTTCCGGTTCGGATTCAATATAGGTTCCAACGACGAAAAACGCGGCCGGCGCGCCGTGTTTTTTTAATGCGTCAAGGATTGGTTCCGTATTGCCGTTCTCATAGCCGCAGTCAAAGGTGAGATAGAGGACCTTTTCTTCAGTGTCCTGTACGTAAAAGGCGTTGTGGGCTGCCAGTTCCTCCATCGTGGAATTGCCGTCCGGGCGCTGCCCGTCTTCGTGGAACTTAAGCCCCCATCCGGTCCCGACGGACGCAGAGGCAGAAGCGGCGGACGGTGCGGCTTCCTTTTCTGTAAAATGTTCTCTCAGGAAGGCGGCACCGGTCCCCAGCGTCCAGGCCAGGGCGAGGAGGAGCAGGCGGCCGGCGGGGCGGCACATCTTTTTCAGATCAGAACGTTTCATAGATGTTTTCCTGTACAAATTGTCATAAAAATATATGTGCCGGACAGGCACAAAATTACTGCCTGCGTCGTTGAAATATATAGAAAATTCTGGTATTATAGATAAAAGTGAGTGAATGGGCGGTCTGTAAAAACCGCCGGTGCGAAAAGAGCTTAGGAGGAAGTTATGGCACAGGATTATACAGGAATGGCGATTGGGGTATTTGAACTGGAAAGCGAATGCATCTGTTTTGTGGCGCTGGACGCGGCGGCGAAAGCGGCGGATGTGAAGATCCAGGGTGTTGAGAGGAACCGTCTGAAATCAGGCGCCTGCGTGAAGATGCGGGGAAGCGTTTCTGATGTGAAAGCAGCCATGGAGGCTGCACTCGACGCGGCAAAGGGACGCTCAAAAGTTGTTTCCCATACGATCATCGCCGCGCCGTCAGAGGATGCGGAGACAGCGATCGCGATGACGATCTCGAAATAACAGGAAACGATCAGAGAGACGCAGGAAAGGACAGGTAAAAAGATATGACATATGGAGCTTATGGACTTGTGGAAGTCGTAGGAGAGGCGAATGCCATTCTGGTGACAGACCGTATGCTTAAAACTTCTGAAGTAGAATATGTGACACAGGATACGAAGTGCGGCGGACATGCCCTCGTATTCGTCGGCGGTGATGTGGCGGCTGTTAAAGCGGCTGTGGATGCCGTGAAAGAAGATCCGCCGTGTGAAGTGATCGAGTCCGCAGTGATCTCCAATCCGTCACAGGAGATGAACGAGATCGTGGAGATGTTCATCAGCCGCAGAAAGAAATAAGCGGAATGCAGGAAAACAGAACTGTATCTGCCGGCCGTTCCGGAAAATTTTCCGGAAGGCCCGGCGGATGCAGTTTTTTTGTGGATGTAATAGAACGGATTTTATATGCTCATGATAGACATTTACCGAAAAGGCGAGTAGAATATCACTTAGTGAGATTAACACAGGAAATGGAGACAGGTATGAAGAAGTCGGTACTATTTTTTGACATAGACGGCACCCTGTTAAGTGAGAAGACGGGGATGATCCCGGAGAGCGCGGTGCAGGCGCTTCATGAGGCGCAGCGTCAGGGACATATGCTCTTTATCAATACCGGGCGGACGAAGTGCAGCGTGCCCGATGAGATCCGGAGATATCCCTTTGACGGATTCCTCTGCGGATGCGGGACGGGCATCTACTGCCACGGGGAGGAACTGTTCACAAGTTCCCTGTCCCGGGAACGGGGGCGCGAACTGATCGCCATGGCGGATGCCTGCGGGATCGGCGCGGTCGCGGAAGGACAGGAGGATATTTATTTTCCGGAGAAACCGGGCCGTTTTAAAGTGCTGGAGATGATGCGGGAGCATTTTAAAACCCGCAGGATGGGGATAGAACATACCCTTGAGAGCGGCGGTTTTGTCTACGACAAGCTGTTCGTGTTTGCGGACGGACAGAGCCGCATGCAGCGGTTCCTGGATTTTCTCGGTGAGGACATGGAGGCCATGGACCGGGGCGGCGGTGCGTGGGAGATCATCCAGAAAGGATATTCCAAGGCAACGGCCTGCCGGTTCATCCTGGACCGGTTCGGATTTACGCTGGATGATGCTTATGTGTTCGGGGACAGCAGCAACGACCTGGCGATGTTTGAATTTGCCGATCACGCGGTGGCCATGGGATACCACGATCCGGTGCTGGATCCCCATGCCGAGTATGTGACCGCGGAAGTGGAGCAGGACGGCATCGCCCGTGCGCTGGAACATTACGGACTGATATAAGACAGAAATGAGGCGGATGATTGATGAAGATTTTTGCATACAGCTACAGAGAATTTGACGAGGCGGAGTATTTTCAGAAATTTGCAGAGCAGTTCGGGGTGGAACTGGGGTACACGACAGACGACCCGACCATGGAGAATGCGTATCTGGCGGAAGGGTACGAGTACCTGAGCATTATCACGACGAAGATTGACGGGGAACTGATGCAGAAGTTCCATGACCTTGGCGTGAAAATGATCTCCACCCGGACCATCGGCTATGACCATGTGGATATCGCGGAGGCCAGGCGGCTTGGCATGCATGTGAGCAATGTGTTCTATTCACCGGAATGTGTGGCGGACTACACGGTCATGCTGATGCTGATGTCCATTCGGAAGATGAAGCGGATCATGCAGCGGGAGGAGATCAACGACTTCTCCCTGCCGGGCATCCAGGGCCGGGAGATGCCGGACCTGACGGTGGGCGTGCTCGGGACGGGGCGGATCGGCCGTTCGGTGATCCGGGACCTGACCGGGTTCGGCTGCAGGATCTATGCCTGTGACAAATATGAGAGCGAAGAAGTGAAGGCGCATGCACAGTATGCGGATCTTGAGACCATTTACAGAGAGTGCGACCTGATCACCCTGCATATGCCCCTTCTTGACGATAACTTCCATCTGATCAATGCCGAAGCTTTCAGCCGGATGAAGGACGGCGTGGTGATCATCAATACGGCGCGGGGCGGCCTGATCGATACGAAAGCGCTGATCGACGCCCTGGAGTCCGGCAAAGTGGGCGCGGCAGGGCTGGATGTGATCGAAGATGAGTTCGGCATGTATTATTATGACCGCAAATCCGACATTCTCAGCAAGCGGGATCTTTATATCCTGCGCGGCTTCCCGAATGTGACCGTGACGCCCCATATGGCGTTCTATACGGACCAGGCGGTGAGCGACATGGTGAAACACTCCATGCTGAGCTGTATTTACAGGGAAGAGGGGAAAGAAGATCCCTGGGCGGTCGTATAGCGGCGGTAAAATCTTTTCAGGGCTGACAGAGTTCGTCCTTTTTCGTGGGCCTACGGTGATATACTGGGGCAAATTTACGAAAAAGGAGCAGGACAATGACAAAAAAGAAGAAAACCATTCTTATCACGGCAATATCTGCGGCAGTTCTTGCAGTCTGCGGCTGCATCGGCATTTACCGGTATATCAGCCGGTTTGATGCCTCGGATTATGTCCGGGCGGTGCTGGATGCATCTTACAAGAACGAGACGGATCTGTATGTGGAGATCACAGGGATCCCGGAAGAAGAGGCGGCCGGGATCTTTGATGAGAATCTGGATCTTACGATGGAGGGATTCGAGCGTTCGGATATGCCGGAGGAAATGCTGTCCCGGTACCGGGAGCTTTTCGGAGAGATCGCGAAAAAGGTAAGCTATACGGCGGGGGAGCCGGACCGGCAGGAAGACGGGACGTACGTCGTGCCGGTGACGGTCAAGTCCATCACACTATTCACCGATACATACGGAACTTTTCAGAGCCGGGCGCAGGAATACGCCGAAGAAGTGACAGACCGCGTGACAGCAGGGGCGCAGATGCCCACAGAAGAAGAGATGCAGAAACAGGTCTATGAGATTTATTATGAGGTGCTGAAAGAACGGGTGGATTCGGGGATGCTCTACGGGGCTGCCCGGGATATCGGCGTCCGGGTGACAAAAGAGGGTGCGCGGAATTTTTCCATAAACGAAGAAGATATGGAGAAACTTGATTCACTGCTGATCGAGAGCGTACAGGAATGATGAGATCCAGGAGAGAGGATAATGCAGTTTTCACATGAGATTATTGTCCCAGAGGTGGGATACCCTTTCAAAATTTTTCTTTTTGAGGGCGGAAGCGGGAATTATTACAGGGAGAAGCACTGGCACAGGTCGGTTGAGATCTTTGCGGTGTGCGGGGGAGAACTTGATTTTTATATTGATGACCGGAAATGCCACCTTGAGCCGGATGATTTCATGATCGTCAATTCCAACGAGGTGCATGCGATCGCCTCGCCGCTGCCGAACGAGACGATCGTCCTGCAGATCCCGCTGAAAATGTATGTGGATTATTTTACAGGCGAACAGTTTATCTGGTTTACCCATGAGCCGGGAAGAAGAGACGAGCATTTTATGGAACTCCTGAAGGAACTCTATCAGGTATACGCTTCAGGGGAAACAGGGTGTGACATGAAGGCGAAAAGTATTTTTTATCAGCTTATGTATCTGCTTGTGAAAGACTACCGGCTGACAGAGGTGGATGAAGATTTTATGCGTAAAAATAAAAATCTGAACCGCCTGTCCATGATCACTTCATATATTAAGGAAAATTACACGGGAGATCTGACGCTGGACCGCGTGGCGGGCATTTTTGATTATTCGCCCAATTATCTGTCACGGATGTTCCATAATTATGCGGGGATTACCTTTAAAGGGTATGTGCAGAGTGTGCGGCTCCGGTATGCGGCCAGGGATCTGGAGAGCGGCAGGTACAGCGTTACGGAGGCTGCGTTGAGGAATGGGTTTTCCGGGAGCAAGGCGCTTGCCCGCGCATTTCAGAAGAAGTATGGCGTGCTGCCAAGTGAATACCGGAATGGTATGGAGTCGGATCTGAAGTCAGGATACGGAGCAGGGAAAAGTGACAGGGGATTTTCTAAAAAGATAAAAAATGGGCATTAAAAGGCTAATTATTTGGTCGCATGGCGACAGATAAGGTGATAAAATGACCTCAGAATAGAGAAGAGGAGGTCGTTATAATGAATGTACAGAAAGTAACAGACGCATCCTTCGGCAAATACGGGAAAGTGGTTACAGAGTTTTCGTTTCAGGAGATCCTGAAAGAAATGGAACACACCCCGCTGCCGGAGGATGTTGTTTATGTGGCTTCAGTGGATGCGTTGGAATCGGTCGCAGAAGCTGAAGATGTGTGCCGGAAGGGATTCGGCGGACTGCCTGTCCAGATCGGCTACTGCAACGGGAAGAATCATAAGCTGAATGCCCTTGAGTATCACAGGAGCTCTGAGATCGACATTGCTGCCACGGATCTGATCCTGCTGCTCGGATGCCAGCAGGACATTGAGGAAGACGATACATATGACACAGCGAAAGTGGAAGCATTCTATGTGCCTGCGGGAACAGCGGTCGAGTTGTATGCCACTACACTTCACTATGCGCCGTGCAGTGCGAAAGAAGGAGGCTTCCGCTGTGTGATCATCCTTCCGAAGGGAACGAATGAAGATCTGCCATTCGCAGCGGCGGATAAAGGGGAGAACCGTCTCCTTACAGCGGTGAACAAGTGGCTGATCGCCCATGAAGAAGCCAGTATCGAAGGTGCATTCTGCGGACTGAAAGGCGAGAATGTAACGATATAAAACGAATCCATAACGGATCCATAACAAATGATTTCAGATTCATGAAAAAGGAGGAACACATCATGAACAACATGCCAGAACTGAAGATCGGAGTTGTTGCGGTAAGCCGCGACTGTTTCCCGGAGAGCCTGTCCGTAAACAGGAGAAAAGCACTGATCGACGCTTACACAGCAAAGTACGGCGAAGGAACCGTCTATGAATGTCCGGTCTGCATCGTAGAAAGTGAGATCCATATGGTACAGGCCCTCGAGGACATTAAGAAAGCCGGATGCAATGCACTGGTTGTCTACCTTGGAAACTTCGGGCCGGAGATCTCCGAGACCCTGCTTGCAAAACATTTCGAGGGACCGAAGATGTTCGTGGCGGCTGCGGAAGAAACACAGGATAATCTCGTACAGGGCCGCGGCGATGCGTACTGCGGCATGCTCAATGCCAGCTACAATCTGAAACTGCGCAATGTGAAAGCCTATATCCCGGAGTATCCGGTGGGAACCGCTGAGGAGTGTGCGGACATGATCCATGAATTCGAGCCGATCGCAAGAGCCGTGATCGGACTGAATGACCTGAAGATCATCAGCTTCGGACCGAGACCGCTGAACTTCCTGGCCTGCAACGCACCGATCCAGCAGCTTTACAATATCGGCGTAGAGATTGAAGAGAACTCGGAACTGGATCTGTTTGAAGCGTTCAATAAACATGCAGGAGACGAGCGCATCCCGGCTGTTGTGGCAGAGATGGAAGCGGAACTGGGTGCGGGAAATAAGAAGCCGGAGATCCTCTCCAAACTGGCTCAGTATGAACTGACTTTAAAAGACTGGGTAGAGGAGCACAGAGGCTACCGCAAATATGTTGCCATCGCGGGCAAATGCTGGCCGGCATTCCAGACACAGTTCGGATTCGTGCCCTGCTATGTGAACAGCCGTCTGACAGCCCAGGGAATCCCGGTATCCTGTGAAGTTGACATTTACGGATGCTTAAGCGAATTCATCGGTACTGTAATAAGCAAGGATGTGGTAACCCTGCTTGACATCAACAATACGGTTCCGACAGACATGTATAAAGAAAGCATTGAAGGGAAATTCCCGTATACACAGAAAGATACATTTATGGGATTCCACTGCGGCAACACGGCAGCAGGCAAGCTGACATCCTGTGAGATGAGATACCAGCTGATCATGGCAAGATCTCTTCCGGAGGAAGTGACACAGGGAACCCTGGAGGGCGATATCAAGCCGGGCGATATTACATTCTACCGTCTGCAGAGCACATCCGATAACAAACTCCGCGCGTATGTGGCACAGGGTGAGATCCTGCCGGTCGCAACGAAATCCTTTGGATCCATCGGCGTATTCGCAATTCCGGAAATGGGCAGATTCTATCGTCATGTGCTGGTAGAGAAAAACTTCCCGCATCACGGAGCGGTTGCATTCGGACATTTTGGAAAAGAACTGTTTGAAGTGTTTAAATACATCGGCGTACCGGTAGATGAGATTGGATATAACCAGCCGGCAGGGGTAAGATACCCGACAGAAAATCCTTGGGGACGTAGTTAAATTGAATTTTACTCCGTCCCAAACCGGGATTAGCCCTGTCCCCTATGGACAAAGTTCATAAAAACAGGAGTAAATTTTGTTTTATTTTCGTTGGCAAATTGTGCATCTTGCCATCGGGGACAGGGCATTTTTCAATTGGGGACGTAGTAAAATTCAATTTTACTACGTCCCGGAAGGAGGAAAAAATGTTTTTTATCGGTGTCGATCTCGGTACATCTGCGGTCAAACTTCTGTTGATGGACGAGAACGGGAAGATACATAAGATTGTATCAAAGGAATATCCGCTTTATTTTCCGCATCCGGGCTGGTCTGAGCAGAGACCGGAGGACTGGTTCGAACAGAGTATGGCGGGACTTGAGGAACTTACGGCAGAGTGTGATAAAAGCCAGGTGCGGGGCATCAGTTTCGGCGGACAGATGCACGGCCTGGTGGCGTTGGATAAGGATGACCGTGTCATCCGTCCGGCGATCCTCTGGAATGACGGAAGAACGGGAAAGCAGGTTGAGTATCTGAATCAGACCATCGGGAAGGACAAGCTTTCCCGGTATACGGCCAATATCGCTTTTGCGGGGTTTACCGCGCCGAAGATCCTGTGGATGAAGGAGAATGAACCGGAGAATTTTGAGCGGATCACGAAGATCATGCTGCCGAAAGATTATCTTGCCTATATGCTTTCGGGTACATTCTGTACCGAGTATTCGGATGCGTCCGGCATGCTCCTGCTGGATGTGGAGCACAAGCGCTGGTCGAAAGAGATGCTTGATATCTGCGGAATCACGGAGGCGCAGCTGCCGAAGCTCTATGAGAGCTGGGAGCCGGTCGGTACGCTTAAAGCAGAGATCGCAGAGGGACTTGGACTGCCTGCAGATGTGAAGATCATCGCGGGAGCCGGGGACAATGCGGCGGCAGCTGTGGGAACGGCGACAGTCGGTGACGGCGGATGCAATATTTCTCTCGGGACATCCGGTACGCTTTTTATTTCCAGTGAGAAGTTCGGGGTGGATGCGAATAATGCGCTTCATTCATTTGCCCATGCGGACGGACATTACCATCTGATGGGGTGTATGCTGAGTGCGGCATCCTGCAACAAATGGTGGATGGACGAGATCCTGAAGACTGCAGATTATGCCGGAGAGCAGAAAGGGATCGATAAACTGGGCGAAAATCAGGTGTTCTGGCTTCCCTATCTGATGGGCGAGCGGTCACCGCACAATGATCCGGATGCAAGGGCTGCGTTCATCGGAATGAGCATGGACACAACACGGGAGGACATGACGCTTGCGGTTCTCGAAGGCGTGGCGTTCGGTCTCAGGGACTCACTGGAAGTGGCCCGCAGCATCGGAGTGGACCCGAAGCGGACCAAGATCTGCGGCGGAGGGGCGAAGAGTCCGCTCTGGAGAAAGATCATCGCTAGCGTGATGAACATGAAAGTCGATCTGATCGAAAGCGAGGAAGGGCCGGGTTACGGCGCGGCGATCCTGGCGGCTGTCGGCTGCGGTGTGTATGCATCGGTAGAGGAAGCGGCAGAAAAACTTGTGAAAGTCGTAAGAACGGAAGAACCGGATCCGGAACTGGTGCAGAAATACGAAGAGAAATATCAGAAGTTCCGGAAGTTCTATCCGGCGCTGAAAGACTTGTTCTGAATCGGGTGATGAAATTCTGTAAGCAAAGAAGGTTAATCTGAAACCGGAAGGAAATCCACTTGTATGGTGTTTCTTTCCGGTTTTTAATGTATTTTGGCCAGAAGTATTTTTGTTGAGCCCATATAATTTTGAAATGGATAAAAAATGGATTTACTATTTTGTATTAATTGACATATAGATTTAAAATGGATATAATACGGATAAATCATGAAAGGAAAATATCCATATGACGATCAGGGAAATGCAGGAACGGAAGCGGGAACTCGGCTATTCTTATGCGAAGATCGCAGAACTCTCCGCTGTTCCGGTTGGAACCGTGCAGAAAGTGCTGGGCGGTATTACCCATACGCCCAGGCATGGTACACTGGTGGCGCTGGAGCGTGTGCTGGGGACGAGTTCCGGCATGGTGTGCGATCCTGCCGTGCCGTACGGGACGAAAAGCCAGGGGAGATATACGACAGATGATCTTGATCAGTTCCCGGAGAATATCCGTGTCGAGCTGATTGATGGCGTGGTCTACCCGATGAATATGCCGAAAGTCATTCATCAGCTGATCAGCGGTTATATATACAGCCGGCTGCTTCAGTATGTGACGGAGAAAGGAGAAGAATGTCTGCTGCTGATCGCACCAACCGGCGTTCGGCTGGATCGTGATGACAGGACACTTGTGATTCCGGATATAATGATCGTATGCGACAGATTCAAACTTACTGAAAGCTTTGTGTACGGAGCGCCGGATTTTATTGTTGAGGTGATGTCAGAATCGACAAAGCAGAAGGATTCTTTTGTGAAACTGAATAAGTATCAGAATGCAGGGGTACGGGAGTACTGGATGATCGATGCACAGAAGCAGAAAGTGATCGTCTATGATTTTGAACATGATGAATATCCGGTGATCTATGGCTTTGATGCTAAAGTACCGGTGCAGATCTGGGATGGAGAAGCAAAAATCGACTTTACGGAAGTATATGCTCACATTAAATTTCTTTATAAGCAGGAAGGGACAGAATGAAGCGCAACAGAACAATAAAAGCAATATTTATAATAGCTGTTCTTGCAGTCTGCGCATGGGTATGCACGGAACTGGAACAGGCGTGGGGAAATGATGACCGTGCGTCAGTTCGTGCGGCGGCTACGCTGGCTGAGGTGCCGGAATACAGCGGAGAACCATATGTGGAGATCAATGACAACCAGCCGGAGTTTGAAGAGAATGAACTGACGACGGAGGCGTTTGAGGAATACAGCGAGTTGGATTCGCTCGGCCGCTGCGGTACCGCGGAGGCCTGCGTGGGCGAGGAGACGATGCCGACGGAAGAGCGGGGCGACATCAGTTCGGTGAAGCCTACCGGATGGAAGAACAAGGATTATGACAATGTGGACGGCGGCCGCCTCTATAACCGGTGCCATCTGATCGGATTCCAGCTGACCGGTGAGAATGCAAATGAAGAAAATCTGATCACCGGCACAAGATACATGAATACCGAAGGCATGCTTCCGTTTGAGAATATGGTCGCGGAATATATTTATGAGACAGATAATCATGTACTGTACCGTGTGACGCCGATATTTGACGGAGATGATCTTGTAGCTTCCGGCGTACAGATGGAGGCGGAGTCTGTAGAGGATAATGGCGAAGGGATCTGCTTTAATGTATACGTATATAATGTCCAGCCGCAGATTACCATCAATTACGCGACCGGTGACAACTGGGAGAGCGATACGGCGGAAAGCGACGCGGATCTGTCGGAATATGACGAGACAGACCGGCTGGCGAGTCCGGAAGGCAGCTGGGCGGAAGAAGAACAGACATATATCCTCAATGTGAAGTCACATAAGTTTCATGATCCGGAATGTTTTGGTGTGGATGAGATCAGCGGGAAGAATAAACGGGAATTCACAGGAACCCGGTCAGAGCTGATCGGGGAGGGATACGAACCGTGCGGGAGCTGCAATCCGTAATATGAAGACGGGAGGGTGAGTCATCTATGGGAAAATACAGGAGAATATTTGTGATCGTTATGGATTCGCTGGGCGTGGGCGCGATGGATGATTCTCCGCAATTCGGGGATACGGGCGTGAATACGCTGGGGCATATCGCGCAGTCAGTGGAGACATTGCACATGCCTAATCTTCAGAAAATGGGAATGGCCAATCTCACTCCGCTTAAGTGCGTGGAGCCGGCGGAAAAGACGCCCGGGTATTACGGAAAGCTCCGGGAGAAGAGCAAAGGCAAGGATACCATGACCGGCCACTGGGAGATGATGGGTCTGGAAGTCAAAAAACCCTTTAAGACATTTACGGAGACCGGGTTCCCGCCGGAACTGATCGCGGAACTGGAGCGGCGGACCGGACACAAGGTGATCGGAAACAAGAGTGCCAGCGGCACGGAGATCCTGGAAGAGCTGGGCGAAGAGGAGATCGCTACGGGACACATGATCGTCTATACGTCGGCGGACTCCGTGCTCCAGATCTGCGGAAATGAGGAGACTTTCGGACTGGATGAACTGTACCGCTGCTGCGAGATCGCCCGGGAGATCACGATGAAAGACGAATGGCGCGTGGGCCGGGTCATCGCCCGCCCTTATGTGGGGAAGAAGAAAGGCGAGTTTAAGCGGACCAGCAACCGGCACGACTACGCACTGAAACCGTTCGGACCAACGGCGCTCAATGCGCTGAAAGATGCGGGGTATGATGTGATTTCAGTCGGAAAGATCAAAGATATATTCGACGGGGAAGGGATCACAGAAGCATATAAATCAAAAAGCTCTGTCCATGGCATGGAGCAGACCATCGGGCTGGCCGGGAAAGATTTCCACGGACTGTGCTTCGTCAATCTGGTGGATTTTGACGCCCTCTGGGGACACCGGAGAAATCCCCAGGGCTATGCGGCGGAGATTGAACGCTTTGACGTGAAGCTGGGAGAACTGCTTCCTCTCCTGCAGGAAGAGGATCTGCTGATCATCACGGCGGATCACGGGAACGACCCGACTTATACGGGAACAGACCATACCCGGGAGAAAGTGCCGTTTCTGGCATATTCACCGTCCATGAAGGACGGAGGAGAACTTCCCGAAGCAGATACATTTGCGGTGATCGGCGCTACAGTGGCGGATAATTTCGGGGTGAAGATGCCGGAAGGGACGATCGGGAAGTCGTGGCTCGGAAAACTGATATAAGATAAGAAAAAAATATTGACAAATCCGCTGGGTCACAGTATACTATACAGGCGGCTTGCGAAAGCAGGCCACGGTACAGGGGATTGGTCAAATGGTATGATAGGGGTCTCCAAAACCTTTGGTGGGAGTTCGATTCTCTCATCCCCTGCTCTTAAAGAGCCAGAATTGCTTGTGAAATAAGCGTTTCTGGCTCTTTTGTTTTATCCGGAAAATCAAAGGGTACCAAACAGGGTATCAATCCCTGTGATGCTCCGGCATGCATTTCGGGCATCCGTTCCGGGTGATCCCGAGGACCGATGCAAAAAGAACGGCTTCTGCATAAGTATCGCAGCTGAAAATATCATCCGGACAGATTTCACTGATCCTGCATTCCGGCGTTTCCCGGTCCAGGTCGTGGATCTCCCCGGTTGCTTTGTTTAATATAAACTGTCTGCCGCTGAACGGCGCTTCATTTCGTCGCATAATGATTTCTCCTTTCAGGTCTTTTTTATTATAGCGTTTAGTTGTGTTCCGGTCAAATTAGTGCTAAAATAATTCCATGTTTTAAGGAGGATTATAATTATGGCTGACTATGTGATAACAACCGATTCCAATTCAGACGTATTGCCGGAATTTATCAGAGAGAATGATCTTACGATCATCCCGCAGTACTATTCATTTGGTGATATCGTATACGGGGATGAACTGAATATGCCGCCTCACGAGTTCTATGAGACCATGAGGAACGGGGAGCTGCCGAAGTCTCAGGCGAACAATCCGGCAGTGATCCGGGGGCGGTTTGAGAAGATCCTGAAAGAAGGAAAGGATATCCTTCACATTGCATTTTCCAGTGCGCTCAGCGGAAGCTGCAACAATGTGGTCGTGACGTCAAATGAACTGCTGGAGGATTATCCGGACCGGAAGATCAGAGTGTTTGATTCCCTGAATGCATCTCTGGGTGAGGGGGTATCCGTTTACCGGGCGGTGGAACTGTGGAAAGCGGGAAAGAGTATGGATGAGGTATATGACATCCTGACCGAAGAGCGGGATCATGTCAATGTATCTTTTACGGTGAATGACCTGAACCACCTGCAGAGGGGCGGACGTGTGTCGAAGACGACAGCGGTTGTCGGAAGCCTGGTCAACATTAAACCGATCCTGAAAGTGACGGCGGAAGGGGAACTGAAGTCGGACGGGACAGTGAGAGGACGCAAGAAATCATTGAAGACGCTTGTCTCCAGAATGGAAGCGGCGCTGGATCTGGAGCATTACGGGAAAGACCGGATGGTCGCCGTGCTCCACGGCGACTGCATTGACGAGGCGAAGAATGTGGCGGATATGGTGAAAGAACTCGGGTTTACAAATGTGATCATCAATGATGTGAGTCCGAGCATCGGAACCCACGCAGGTCCGGGCGTTGTGGGACTTGTTCACTACGGACAGAAGCGATAAAAGAGGATAAGAGATAAAATAAGGATGCGGCTTTTTGGCCGCATCCTTTCGTTTGCCTTACAGCAGACCGAAGTCTGTCATTGCTTTTCTTAATACTTCTTTGTGTGCGTCTTCCATCTCGGTCAGCGGAGCCCTTAACGGTCCCACTTCTTTGCCCATCATGTTCATAGCTGCCTTGACCGGGATCGGATTTACCTCGCAGAAGAGGGCATTCACCAGCGGGATTGCATCCAGCTGCATTTTTGCACTTCCTTCTACGTCGCCGGACAGGAATTTGTATACCATGTCGTGAACATATGTCGGAGCAATATTGGAAAGAACGGAGATCACGCCGATCCCTCCGAGGGAGAGGAGCGGTACGACCTGGTCGTCGTTTCCGGAGTAGAGATCGACATTGCCGTCGCACAGGTGCATGATCTCTGCAACATTTCCGATATTTCCGGATGCTTCCTTCACGCCGACGATGTTGTCTACATTTTTTACCAGTGTGGACAGTGTCTGCGGCTGGATCGCACATCCGGTACGGCTCGGTACGTTATAGAGGATCGCCGGGATGCTGACTGCATTGCAGATCTGTGTATAGTGGGCGATCAGACCGTTCTGAGTTGCTTTATTATAGTAAGGAGTTACGAGAAGAAGTCCGTCGGCTCCGTCTTTTTCAGCTTCTGTTGAGAGCTGAATCGCGGTGCGTGTGCAGTTGGAACCTGTTCCGGCAATGACGGGAATGCGGTGTTTCACCCTTTCTACGGTAAAGCGGATCGCTTCACTGTGTTCAGCTTCCGTCATGGTTGCCGATTCGCCTGTGGTGCCGCAGATGATGATCGCATCTGTGCCGCCGGCGATCTGTTCCTCCAGGATCTCATCCAGTTTGTCGTAATTGACCTCCAGATTCTCTTTCATCGGGGTAACGATCGCTACGCCTGCGCCTTTAAAAATTGCCATTCTTGTTTCCTCCTCCTGATTATGTTGTTATTGTACAATGACCGTACAGCCGGTGACTGGACTTTTACAATAAAAGAAACGGCAGGAAGTGCCGTCTCGTAATATACATTTGTATATCAGATAGCTCTCCATCCTGCGATGACAGTCATGCCGCTGTTCGCGTCATGCCCAAGAACGGGATTTCAGGAGTCCCGATCTTTCGGCGTATTCCCCTTTCCGGCGAGTTCATCTGTCCCTGAGACATCCGTCACCGTACTTATGAAATACGCAACCTCTATCCTGCCTTTCTGTATTTACGAAAATCATAACACCGGCATGCGGCAGTGTCAACTGTTTTAACAAATTTCCAAAAGTATGAGAAGCTGTTCTTTTGCCCCATTATTCCGATACCTCCGGTTCATAAAATATTATGGAGGCGGTCGATTGCCAACCACATAATGATATGAGGTTAACGATTGACGTGGGATGTCGGATATGATCTGAACCGGGTCAGTTATTCTTTGACATTCATCTTTTTGCATGTTAAAATTAATTGACCATAAGTGTGAATGACAGAACTTGCATTTGCACTTTTTTTACGCAGTTCAATTTTCATATCGACTGGGCAGGATCAGAAAGGAGAGCAGCTGTGATTACGATCGATAATTATGTGAAACCGGCAACATTGGAGGAGGCGTATAAACTGAACCAGGCGCGTAGCAGCCGGGTGACAGGCGGAATGATGTGGATGCGTCTCGGGAAGGCGCATGTGAAGACGCTCATCGATCTGTCGGGACTGGGGCTTGACCAGATCCACGATGAGGACAATGTGATCAAGATCGGTGCGATGTGCACGCTGCGTCAGGTGGAAGAATGCGAGGCGCTGAAAGAACTCTTCGGAGACGGCATCGCGGAGAGCATCCGCCATATCGTGGGCGTGCAGTTCCGCAATCAGGCGACCATAGGCGGAAGTATTTACGGGAGGTTCGGTTTTTCGGATGTACTGACAGCATTTCTGGCGCTGGATACGTTTGTGGAGCTTTATGACGGAGGCATTGTCCGGCTGTCGGATTTTGTGGATCGCGCTCCGGATAAAGACATCCTGCTTTCGATCATTGTGCGGAAAGGCAAGCGGAAGTTCCGCTATGATTCCATCCGCCGTACGAAAACGGATTTCCCGGTGATCGCCTGTGCGGTCGTGACGGGGATCGTGCACGGGCAGGAAACCTGGTATTTTTCCGTGGGTGCGAGGCCGATGAAAGCTGCGCTGATCGAGAAGAAATGGGAGATTCCGGCGGACGCTTCGGAAGAGATGATCGCAGGATATGCGAAAGAGGTGGCTTCGGAGTTCACCTACGGTTCCAATATGCGCGGGAGCGCGGAATACAGGCGGCATCTGACGGAAGTGCTGCTGCGGCGTGAGATGACTTCGATCCTGGCGGAGGGCAGATAGTATGGAGATTAAATTTGTATTAAATGAAAAGCATATGTGTGTGGACGTGAAAGCGGATGCAATACTCATGGACGTACTTCGCAGCCTTGGCTGTAAGAGCATCAAATGCGGATGCGAAACGACCAACTGCGGTCTGTGTACGGTATGGATCGATGGGAAGTCCCGGCTGTCCTGTTCTGTGCTGGCGGCATCTGTGGACGGACATGAGATCACGACGCTTGAAGGCGTGGAGGATGAGGCTGCGGAGTTCGGACGCTTTCTTGCGGCCGAGGGCGGTGAGCAGTGCGGCTTCTGTTCTCCGGGATTCATTATGAACGTACTGGCAATGAAGCGGGAATTAACGGATCCTGACCTGGAAGAAATCAAAGAATATCTGGCCGGCAATCTGTGCCGGTGTACCGGATATATGAGCCAGCTGCGCGCAATAGAGAAATATATGGCGGCGCAGAAAGAAAAGGAGGTGCAGGCATGAGCATGACAGAAGATAAGAGAATAGATCCTGCGGATATGCGTATTGTAAATCATGCTGTTCCCAAAGTGGATGCGGAGGCGCTGGTCACCGGCAGGTCGGTCTACACGAATGACCTGGCTCCTGAAGACTGTCTGATTGTCAAGATCATCCGCAGTCCCCATGCCCATGCGCTGATCCGGGAGATCAATACTGTCAGAGCCGAGGCGGTTCCCGGGATTGAATGCATCCTGACTTATAAGGACTGTCCGGACAAGCGGTTTACGATGGCAGGTCAGACCTATCCGGAGCCCAGTCCCTATGACCGGCTGATCCTGGATCAGAGGATGCGCTTCGTCGGGGATGCTGCGGCAATCGTGGCGGGTACGTCTGAGGAAGCGGTGCGCAGGGCAATGAAGCTGGTGAAGATCAAATATGAGGTACTGGAGCCGGTTCTGGATTTCCGCAAGGCAAAGGATAATCCCATCCTTGTACATCCGGAGGATAACTGGCGGAGCCTCTGTCCGGTGGGGGCGGACAATAAACGCAACCTCTGCGCCCACGGGGTAAGCGAGGCAGGTGACATTGATGCCGTGCTTGCATCCTGTGAGCATGTGATCGATCGTGTTTATCATACCCAGGCGAATCAGCAGGCGATGATGGAGACGTTCAGAACTTACACTTATATGGATGCATACGGCAGGATCAATGTTGTGTCATCGACTCAGGTGCCGTTCCACGTGCGCCGGATCCTTGCCAATGCACTGGATATCCCGAAGAGCAAAGTGCGTGTGATCAAGCCGCGCATTGGCGGAGGCTTCGGCGCGAAGCAGACGTCTGTATCAGAAGTGTATCCGGCGATCGTGACATGGAAGACAGGCAAGCCGGCCAAAATCCTGTTTACCAGAGAAGAGTCCATGATTGCGTCTTCGCCGCGCCACGAGATGGAAATGCACGTGCGTGTCGGATCGGACAACGAAGGAAACATCCGGGGGATCGATCTTTACACCCTTTCCAACACAGGGGCGTTCGGTGAGCACGGACCGACAACGGTCGGACTGTCCGGCCATAAATCAATTCCGCTGTACGGGACTCCGGAGGCATTCCGTTTTACCTATGATGTGGTTTATACGAATGTCATGTCTTCCGGCGCATACAGAGGTTATGGGGCGACCCAGGGGATTTTCGCAGTAGAGTCGGCGGTCAATGAACTGGCGAAAGAACTGGGAATGGATCCGACTGTGCTCAGGGAGAAGAACCTGGTCCGTGAAGGGCAGATCATGCCCGCATATTACGGTGAGAAGACAGAGAGCTGTGCGCTGGACCGCTGCCTTGCCAGGGCAAAAGAAATGATCGGCTGGGATGAGAAATATCCATGCCGGGATATGGGGAACGGTAAAGTCCGCGGCGTCGGCGTAGCTATGGCCATGCAGGGTTCCGGCATCTCCAGTGTGGATACGGGTACTGTAGCGATCAAAGTTAACGATGACGGATTCTACAGCCTTATGGTGGGTGCGACAGACATGGGAACCGGCTGTGATACGATCCTTTCCCAGATGGCTGCGGAATGTCTGGACTGCGACATGAAGGATATTATCGTACACGGCGTGGATACAGATATTTCCCCTTATGATACCGGATCATACGCATCCAGTACAACGTATGTGACTGGTATGGCGGTTGTCCGGACATGCGCAAAACTGCGGGAAAAGATCTGCGAGAGAGGCGCGGAATATCTGGGATGTTCGGTAGATGATGTGGAATTTGACGGAGAAGTGGTAACGAATCTGAAGAATGGAGAATCCATTTCCCGCAAAGATATCGGCAACAAAGTAATGTGTTTCAATAATGAAGCGCTGGCTGCAAGCGAGGCGTTTTCCTCACCGACTTCACCGCCGCCTTTTATGGCAGGTATAGCTGAGGTGGAGATCGATAAAGAGACCGGAGTGGTAGAGATGGTGGACTACGCGGCTGTGGTGGACTGCGGAACGGTCGTCAATCCGGCTCTTGCCCGGGTGCAGACCGAGGGCGGTATCGCGCAGGGTATCGGAATGGCGCTTTTTGAGGATATTGTGTACAGCAAAAAGGGAAAGGATTACAGCAATTCCTTTATGCAGTATAAGATCCCGAGCCGGCTGGATGTGGGAAATATCCGGGTGGAGTTTGAGAGCAGCTATGAGCCGACCGGTCCATTTGGTGCTAAATCGATCGGGGAGATCGTGATCAATACGCCGTCTCCGGCGATTATCAATGCGATCCAGAATGCAGTGGGAGTGACGATCCGTGAACTCCCGGCAACTGCGGAGAAAGTGTATCGCGGGATGCAGGAGCAGAAGCAGATTTAAAGGAGTAAAACGGGAACGGTGTTGTCACATCGTTCCCGTTTTGTTAAAGAATGCAAGATCTGTCGGATGCACATAACTGTTGCCGATCTCTTTTAACAGAACTATATTCAGATGCCCGTTGAGATTTTTTTTGTCCAGCGCAATCGCACCGGTCAGATCTTTCGCCTGGAGACCGCATGAAATGGGAAGTCCGTATGTCTCCAGGGCCTGGCGGATCCGTTCTGCACATCCCGGAACGGTAAGGCCTTTCTCTTCCGCGATCTTTGTGATCTGATACATGCCGATTCCGACTGCTTCTCCGTGGCTTTCGCGTCCATAGTGATAGTACTGCTCGATCGTGTGGGCCAGCGTATGCCCGAAGTTCAGGAGCATCCGTTCGCCGGTGTCGAACTGGTCCGCCTCGACTACGATCCGTTTAATATCCACACACCGGGTGATCACATCGGTCAGTTCACTTTTCAGATCGTTAAAAGACGTGTGGGAGCAGAGAAGATTAAAGAGTCCGGCGTCTTTGATGCAGCCGTATTTGATCACCTCGCCCATTCCATCCTTAACGAAATGCTCCGGCAGCGTATCCAGTACTTCCGGATCAATGAGCACCAGCTTCGGCTGGAAGAATGCTCCAACCAGATTTTTCCCCTGAGGCAGATCAACGGCCACTTTGCCGCCCACGGATGAATCCACCTGGGCGAGAAGCGAAGTGGGGATCTGGATAAAATTTATACCTCTGAGATAACTGGATGCGGCAAATCCTGCAAGATCACCGATCACTCCGCCGCCGAGCGCGATCACAAGATCGCTTCGGGTCAGCTTCGCATTTAAGAGAGCTTCATAAATTTTCGGTAAAGACTGAAAACTTTTCGTTGGTTCACCGTGAGGAAGAACAAGAGAATAACATTCGTAATCTGTCAGAGAAGAAGTGACAGTATCTCCGTACAGCGGAAATACGTGATCATCAGAGATGATCATAATTTTTTTTCCGTTAAACATCCGGGCAATAAAATCACCGGCCCGGGAAATGATTCCTCTCTCGATATAGATTGGATATGAATTTTCACCTAAATTAACTGTCAATTTCATGAGAATTTTCTCCTGTGGAAACAATAATTTCAAAAAGGGACAGGGCAATCTTGAATTGGGGACGTAGTAAAATTCAATTTTACTACGTCCCCAATTCAATTAAAGGATTTTTCCGACTACTTCTGCAATCTGTTTTACCTGTGCGATCAGGTTATCGTATTTCTCCGGTTTTAATGACTGTGCGCCGTCGCACAATGCGCATTCCGGGTTGTTGTGCACTTCGATCATCAGCCCGTCTGCTCCGGCTGCAACAGCTGCTTTTGCCATAGGTTCGACAAGCCACCATTTTCCTCCCGCGTGACTCGGATCCACAACGACCGGAAGATGGGTTTTCTTGCGAAGTACCGGGATGCTCTGCAGGTCGAGCGTGTTTCTTGTATAGGTTTCAAATGTACGGATGCCTCGCTCGCAGAGGATGACATTTTCGTTGCCGGACGCCATAATGTACTCCGCGGACATGATCCATTCTTCGTAAGTCGCGTTCAGACCGCGCTTTAACAGGATGGGACGGTCAAGCTGGCCCAGCTGTTTTAGCAGGTCGAAGTTTTGCATGTTGCGTGCACCGATCTGGATCAGATCTACCTTTTCATTGAAGATGTCCAGATGCTGAGGAGACATCAGTTCGGTTACGATAGGCAGTCCGGTTTCCTCTTTGACTGCGCAGAGGATATCCAGTCCTTCCAGACCGAGTCCCTGGAAGGAGTATGGGCTGGTGCGGGGTTTAAATGCACCGCCGCGGAGCATGTTTGCCCCTGAAGCTTTGACTGCTTTTGCAACTTCCAGTACCTGCTCGTAGGATTCAACAGAGCAGGGACCTGCGATCAGGCCCATATGCCCGCCGCCGAATTTTACGCCTGAAGCGTCGATTATAGAATCTTCCGGATGAAATGCACGGTTGGCCAGTTTGTATGGTTCCTGTACGTGCATGACCTTGTCAACAGAACTGTCTACTTCAAAAAGACGCGGATCGATCAGTGTAGTGTCACCGATGCAACCGATGATCGTCATTTCGGTCCCGCGGACAACATGAGTGTCCAGACCGCGGTTTTTGACAAGATTTTCAACTCTGGTTATATTTTCTTCCGTGGTATGTGGTTTTAATACAATAATCATTCTTGCTTTTCCTCCGGTTTCATTTATAATAGAAAAGTATTTTTAATCTGATCCGGTGATCCAGATACAACTTCGCACTGTAAAATTTTAGTTGTTTAAAGTGCAAAACCATTTGTATCATAAATCATAGGAAAGCGAATGTCAATCATTTTTCGGATAAAGAAAGGAATGAAATCGTATGAAAATCATTAAACAGATCGGGATTGTCTTTGCAGTGTGCTGGCTGAGCGTTCTGGTAGAGAAAATCCTGCCGTTCGCATTTCCGGCAAGTGTGATCGGTATGATCCTGCTTTTCATCTGTCTGCTGTCGGGAGCGCTGAAAATCGAACATATTCAGGAAAAATCGGATTTCCTGCTGGAAAATATGGCATTTTTCTTTATCCCGGCAGGAGTAAGCATTATCAATTATTTTGATGTGCTGAAAAATGCCTGGCTGCAGCTTATTCTGGTGTGTGTGCTTTCCACGGTCATCACGTTTGCTGTGACAGCATGGACCGTGCGCCTGACGATGCGCCTTACTGCAGGCTTCCGGATGAAGGATCAGAGGGAGGAAAAGAAAAATGACTGAGATTTTTGCATCCCCGTATTTTGGCGTGGCGCTGAGCGTGACGGCATTCTGGATCGGTGTCCGTCTGAACCGGAAGCTGAATACGCCGGTCTGTAATCCGCTGATCATTGCGATCGTACTTGTATCCGCCGTTCTTCTGATCTTTCGGATCCCTTATGAGTCTTACAATGTGGGCGGAGAAGTGATCAATATGTTCCTTGCCCCGGCCACAGCGTGTCTGGCGGTTGCCGTCTATACAAAACTTCAGATCCTGAAACAGTACTGGCTGCCGATCCTGGCCGGATGTGCGGCGGGTTCGGCGGCTTCTATGGGAAGTGTCTACCTGCTCTGCCGTCTGTTCGGGCTGGATGAAAGCCTGACAGTATCGCTGATCCCAAAGTCTGTGACCACACCGATCGCGGTCAGCATTGCGGAACCGGCGGGAGGCGTGGTGCCGGTCACGGTGGTAGCAGTGATCTTTACGGGAATACTGGGCGGGATCTTTGCCCCGCTGCTGATCCGGATCTTCCGCGTATCGGATCCGGTGGCGGCGGGTCTTGCCATCGGCGCATCCAGCCATGCCGTCGGGACCTCAAAAGCCATCGAACTGGGTGAGGTGGAAGGCGCAATGAGCGGTCTCGCGATCGGGATCTGCGGGATCGTGACTGTGCTGTTTTCCATGGTGGTATTATAGTTTCAGATGATCCGGCAGATGGAACGGATGAAGAAGGGATGAAGAGATATGAAAAAAGACACATCCAATACACTGAAGAGAGCGCAGCGTTTTCCGGTCATTCTCATCGGGGAAGGACTGCTGGTGGGAGCAGTTTCCGGACTGGTGGTGATGCTTTACCGGATCGCCCTCACATATGCCGGGGAGTGGCTGAATGAGATCCTTGCATTTGTAAGCGGACATCCGCTGCGCATCATGGGTTGGTTTGTGGTGCTTATGCTGCTGGCTCTCATTGTGGGACGTCTGGTGAAATGGGAGCCGATGATCTCCGGAAGCGGCATCCCCCAGGTAGAGGGGGAAGTTCTGGGAAAGCTGAAGCAGGACTGGAAGCGGGTGCTGCCGGCCAAATTCATCGGCGGTTTTCTCTGTCTGCTGGGCGGACTGTCTCTGGGAAGGGAGGGCCCGTCCATTCAGCTGGGCGCGATGGGCGGCCAGGGGATCTCAAGGCTTCTGGACCGCGGCAGGACGGAAGAGCGGTATCTTATGACCTGCGGGGCCAGCGCGGGACTGGCGGCGGCCTTTCACGCGCCGCTGGCCGGCATGATGTTTGCCCTGGAGGAAATCCATAAAGGCTTTTCCGTCAGCCTGCTGGTTTCGGTCATGACAGCTTCCGTCACGGCAGATTATATCTGCTCCCATATTATGGGGATCGACCCGGTCTTTCAGTTCGATCTGGAAAATGTATTACCGCAGGATCATTACTGGCTGCTGCTGATCCTGGGTGTGATCCTTGGAGTAGCCGGCGCGATATACAACAAGGTGATGACGAAAGCACAGGATCTGTATAAGAAGCCAAAGTTTCTGAATGAGACGACACGGCTGATGATCGCATTTTTCGCAGCAGGTGTGCTTGGCCTTCTCATGCCTTCTGTGCTGGGAAGCGGCGGCAATCTGATTGTTTCCCTGACGGACGGGGAGATGACTCTCCGGCTTATTCTACTTACATTTGTTGTAAAACTCCTTTTTTCAGCGGTCAGCTTCGGATCCGGGGCGCCGGGCGGCATCTTTTTCCCGCTGCTGATCCTGGGCGCCCTGATCGGAGGGGCATATGCGCAGACATTTGTTGAATTTTTCGGGATGGATCCGGTCTATATCAATAACTTTGTGCTGCTGTCCATGGCGGGTTTTTTCACGGCCATTGTCCGGGCGCCGATCACCGGGATCATCCTGCTCTTTGAGATGTCCGGTTCGGTGAGCCAGATGCTTTCCCTGGCCATTGTATCGGTGGTCGCATATATTACGGCCACCCTTGTGAAATCCGAACCGATCTATGAGAGTCTTCTGAACCGGCTTCTGGCCGCTCAGGAATCAGCATCCGGCGAGGGAACGGGAACAAAGGGAAATGCCGGGAAAACGCCCGGAAGCGCAGGCGGGCAGAAGGTCTTAAGCGAGTTTGTGATCATGAGCGGCTCCGTCCTGGAAGACCGGACGGTCATGGAGATCCACTGGCCGAAGAACTGCCTTCTGGTGGCTCTTGAACGGGATGGGAAAGAAATCATTCCGAGGGGGAAGACGAAGCTCATGGCAGGCGACCGGCTCACCGTTATGACGGATGAGCGGGATGCGGGATATATACATGACAAATTGGAAAACTTATGTTATACTTCATTTTAGCAGAGATTTCAAAGGAGTTTACTATATGAAAAGAGTACTACTGAAGCTGAGCGGGGAAGCCCTCGCGGGAGACAAGAAGACAGGATTTGACGAGGCGACATGCATCGGCGTTGCAGAGCAGGTGAAGAAGCTGGTGGACGACGGGATCCAGGTGGCCATCGTGACCGGAGGAGGCAACTTCTGGAGAGGCCGTACAAGCGAGACCATTGACCGGACGAAAGCGGACCAGATCGGTATGCTGGCGACGGTGATGAACTGCATCTATGTATCGGATATTTTCAGACATGTAGGCATGAAGACGGAAGTATTCACCCCGTTCGTGTGCGGCGCGTTTACATCTCTCTTTTCAAAAGATGCGGCAGTGGCGGCGCTGGAGGAAGGCAAAGTGATCTTCTTCGCGGGCGGCACGGGCCATCCGTATTTTTCAACGGACACAGGCGCAGTCTTAAGAGCCATTGAGATCGAGGCGGACGCCATGCTTCTGGCAAAGGCCATCGACGGCATCTATGACAGCGATCCGAAGGTAAATCCGGCGGCAGTCAAGTATGATGAAGTTTCCATTCAGGAAGTGATCGATAAGAAGCTGGCCGCAGTGGATCTGACGGCATCCATCCTCTGCCTGGAGAACAAGATGCCGATGCTCGTATTCGGGCTCAATGAAGAGAACAGCATCGTGGAGACGATGAGCGGTCATTTTACCGGAACAAAAGTAACAGTATAGGAGGATTTCAGAATGAACGAGAAAGTGACAGCATATGACGCAAAGATGACGAAGACCATCAACAACCTGGACAGCGAGCTGGTGACGATCCGTGCAGGACGCGCCAATCCGCACGTGCTGGACAAGCTGTATGTGGATTATTACGGAGCGCCGACGCCGATCCAGCAGGTGGCGAATGTATCTGTCCCGGAGGCCAGGATGATCCAGATCCAGCCGTGGGAGAAGAGCATGCTCAAGGCGATCGAGAAAGCGATCCTCACATCCGATATCGGCATCAATCCGACCAATGACGGTTCATCCATCCGCCTTGTATTCCCGGAACTTACCGAGGAACGCAGAAAAGAACTTGCCAAAGAAGTGAAGAAAAAGGGCGAGGCGGCAAAAGTGGCTGTCCGCAATATCCGCCGGGACGGAAATGTCGCTTTCAAGAAGTTGAAAGGAACGGAGATTTCCGAGGACGGAATCAAGGATCTGGAAGATGAACTCCAGAAGATAACAGATAAATACATCGAGAAGATCGATAAAATGGTTGATGCGAAATCAAAAGAGATCATGACAGT
>DWVL01000019.1 GCA_019120275.1 Candidatus Mediterraneibacter excrementavium
CATGCAGTTAAACGGATCAGAAATAGTCATTGAATGTCTGAAAGAGCAGGGCGTGGATACGGTGTTTGGATATCCGGGCGGCGCGATACTGAATGTCTATGATGAGTTATATAAGCATCGGGATGAGATCCGTCATATCCTGACTTCACACGAGCAGGGGGCGGCTCATGCCGCGGACGGTTATGCGAGAGCAACCGGAAAGGTCGGCGTATGTCTGGCTACCAGCGGTCCGGGTGCGACCAATCTGGTGACAGGGATCGCTACGGCATACATGGATTCCATACCGATCGTTGCCATTACCTGCAATGTCGGAGTATCGCTTCTTGGAAAGGACAGCTTTCAGGAAATCGATATTACCGGAATCACCATGCCGATCACCAAATACAGTTTTATCGTAAAAGATGTGGCTGATCTTGCGGACACCATCCGCAAGGCGTTCCGGATCGCACGTACAGGCCGTCCGGGACCGGTCCTCATTGATATCCCGAAAGACGTGACGGCGGCGGTGACAGAGTATGAGCGCCAGGAACTGGGCAAATCTGTGCCGGAGCATCCCCATATCAGCGAGAAGGAGATTGCGGACGCCATTGCCATGATCGAGGCGTCAGAGCGTCCCTTTGTGTTCGTGGGCGGCGGTGCGGTGCTGTCCGGTGCAAGCGGTGAACTCCGGAAGTTTGTCGACAGGCTGGATGCTCCGGTGACCGATTCCCTGATGGGCAAAGGTGCATTCCCCGGAACCGACCCGCGCTACACCGGCATGCTCGGGATGCATGGGACAAAGGCGTCCAACTACGGCGTCAGCGAATGCGATCTTCTGATTGTGCTGGGCGCCCGCTTCAGCGACCGCGTGACAGGGAATACTGCGACTTTCGCGAAAAATGCAAAGATTCTGCAGATCGACATCGATCCTGCAGAGATCAATAAAAATATTATCGTATCCGCGGAGATCATTGGCGATCTTAAAGAAGTCCTGTATATATTAAACAGGAATCTGAAACAGCAGGATCACCATGAATGGATTGAGAAAGTCGGATCCTACAAGGAGAAATACCCGCTTAAATATCATCATGATGTGCTTACAGGTCCCTTTATCGTAGAAGAGATTTACCGGCAGACAGACGGGGATGCCCTGATCGTGACGGAAGTGGGGCAGCATCAGATGTGGGCGGCCCAGTATTATAAATATACGCAGCCGCGCACGCTCCTGACGTCCGGCGGACTCGGGACCATGGGGTACGGCCTGGGGGCCGCAATGGGCGCGAAGACCGGACGGCCGGAAAAAACAGTGGTCAATATCGCCGGAGACGGCTGCTTCCGGATGAACATGAATGAGATCGCAACGGCGGTCCGCCACAATATCCCGGTGATCGAGGTTGTGGTGAACAACCATGTGCTTGGCATGGTGCGCCAGTGGCAGGATCTTTTCTATGATGAGCGTTATTCCGCGACGGTGCTCCGGGATGCCGTGGATTTCGCAAAACTGGCGGAAGCCATGGGCGCGGTCGGGATCCATGTGGAGACGCAGGAGGAGTTTAAGAAAGCTTTTTCGGACGCGCTGAAACTGAACCGGCCGGTTGTGATCGACTGCCAGATCGGTTCCGACGACAAGGTGTGGCCGATGGTTGCGCCGGGAGCGGATATCAGGGAAGCTTTTGATGAAGATGACATGAAGAAATGAGACGGGAAAAACAGGAGGTATAAAATATGAGCAGAGTATATAACTTTTCAGCAGGACCGGCTGTACTGCCGGAAGAAGTGCTGAGAGAAGCAGCAGATGAGATGATGGATTACCGGGGAACCGGCATGTCCGTGATGGAGATGAGCCACCGTTCAAAACCGTTCGAGCAGATCATCACAGAGGCGGAGCAGGATCTCCGTGATCTGATGGGGATCCCGGACAATTATAAAGTGCTCTTCCTTCAGGGCGGGGCGTCCCAGCAGTTTGCCATGATCCCCATGAACCTGATGAAGAACCGGGTGGCGGACTATATCGTGACCGGACAGTGGGCGAAGAAAGCTGCAAAAGAAGCGGAAAAATACGGAAAAGTCAACCGGATCGCATCATCGGAAGACAAGACATTCTCCTATATTCCAGACTGTTCCGACCTTCCGGTATCCGAGGATGCGGATTATGTCTATATCTGCGAGAACAATACGATCTACGGCACGAAGTTCAAAAAACTTCCGGACACAAAAGGTAAAACACTCGTGGCGGACGTATCTTCCTGTTTTCTTTCTGAGCCGGTGGATGTAGAGAAATACGGCGTGATCTACGGCGGCGTCCAGAAAAATATCGGACCGGCCGGCGTGGTCATCGTGATCATCCGCGAGGACCTGATCACGGAAGATGTGCTTCCGGGAACGCCGACCATGCTGACATACAAGACCCACGCGGATGCGAAATCCCTGTACAATACGCCGCCGGCATACGGCATCTATATCTGCGGCAAGGTGTTCAAGTGGCTGAAGGCCCAGGGCGGTCTGGCTGTCATGAAAGAGAGAAATGAGAAGAAAGCGAAGCTTCTCTATGATTTCCTCGACCAGAGCAGCCTGTTTAAAGGAACCGTTGTCCCGGAAGACCGTTCGCTCATGAATGTGCCGTTTGTAACGGGAGATGCGGATCTGGATGCAAAATTCGTAAAAGAAGCGGCAGAGGCCGGACTTGTAAACCTGAAAGGACACCGTTCCGTCGGCGGCATGCGCGCGAGCATCTACAATGCGATGCCGTATGAAGGAGTCGAGGCGCTGGTGGCGTTTATGAAGAAATTTGAAGAGGAGAATCGGTAAGATGTATAAATATCATTGCCTGAATCCCATTTCAAACGTGGGACTGGGAGAACTGGATGAGAAATATGTGGTTACAGAGAATCCGGATGAGGCGGACGCCATCTTTGTGCGCAGCGCCAAGATGCACGAGATGGAGTTCGGAAAGAAGTTAAAAGCGGTGGCCCGCGCCGGAGCCGGAGTAAACAATATCCCGCTGGACCGCTGCGCGGATGAAGGGATCGTCGTATTCAACACGCCGGGCGCCAACGCCAACGGCGTGAAGGAGCTGGCCATCGCCGGAATGCTCCTGGCCGCCCGCGACATCATCGGCGGCATCAACTGGGTGCAGGAATACGAGGAAGACGGCGATATCGCCAAGATCACGGAGAAGAAGAAGAAGGCCTTTGCCGGGACGGAGATCCAGGGCAAGAAGCTCGGCGTGATCGGACTTGGAGCTATCGGCGTGCAGGTTGCCAATGCTGCAGTGAACCTGGGCATGGAAGTGTACGGCTATGACCCGTATGTGTCTGTGGCTTCCGCCTGGAATCTGTCCCGGAGCATCCATCACGCGGAGACGGTAGACGAACTTTACAATGTGTGTGATTATATCACGATCCATGTGCCGGCGCTGGATGACACGAAAGGCATGATCGACAAGCATGCCATCAGCCTGATGAAAGACGGCGTGGTGATCCTGAACCTTGCCCGCGATGTGCTGGTTAATCAGGAGGATATCGTGGATGCGCTTGTTGCCGGCAAGGTGCGCTGCTATGTGACCGATTTTCCGACCAAGGAGATCGTGGGCGTCAAAGGCGCGATCGTCATCCCACATCTGGGCGCTTCGACCGAGGAGTCGGAAGACAACTGCGCACGGATGGCGGCAGAAGAATTGAAAGATTTCCTTGAAAACGGGAATATCGCCCATTCCGTAAATTACCCGGACTGCAATATGGGGGTGAAGGGAGAGGGCGCAAGGCTTACGATCCTTCATAAAAATATTCCGAACATGCTGGGACAGCTTACGTCCATCCTGGCGGGCGAGAATGTGAACATCGCGCTTATGACAAACAAGAGCCGCAAGGCGTATGCATATACGATGATGGATGTAGACGGAGATGTGCCGGCTGAAACAGAAGAGAAGCTGGCAGGGATCGATGGCGTACTGAAAGTGCGTGTGATCCGATAAAGTGCAAAATACTGTTTTTTGACCGGCAGGGACGCCGGGAGACAGGAGATGACTGTTTCCCGGCGTTCTTTTTATTTCACAGGAAAATTGCTTCCTGTGAAATAAAAGCGCTCCGCGAGGATTGAACTGCGGCGGACAGAATAAAAGTTGACATGTTTTGTATAATCGTATACAATTATACAAGATTTGATGAAAACAAGACAATAAAAAAGACTAATATCAAAAAGGAAGGAATCTGGGAAATGGAAGACAGAAAAGTGTTTTTTAATAATCATAATAATCTGCTGGAACTGGAGGAGCATATGTATCCGCTTGTGGATGTTGAGACTCCGAATGTTTTCCGCAATCTGTTCCGGTATGAGGAGATACCGAAGATCGCGTTTAACGACAGGATCGTACCCCACCATATGCCGGATGAGATCTGGATCACGGACACTACATTCCGGGACGGGCAGCAGTCCAGAGCACCGTACACCACGGAACAGATCGTGACGATCTACGATTATCTGCACCGGCTGGGCGGGCCGAAGGGCAAGATCCGCCAGAGCGAGTTCTTCCTGTACAGTAAGAAGGACCGGGATGCTGTGTACCGCTGTCTGGAAAAAGGATATGAATTCCCGGAGGTGACGAGCTGGATCCGCGCAAGCAGGAAGGACTTTGAACTGGTCCGGGAGATCGGCCTGAAAGAAACCGGCATCCTGGTGAGCTGTTCGGATTACCATATATTCTATAAACTGAAAATGACCCGCCGGCAGGCCATGGAGCACTACCTGTCCGTTGTACGGGAATGTATGGAGACGGGTGTGCGCCCGAGATGCCATCTGGAGGACATCACCCGGTCTGACATTTACGGTTTCGTGATCCCGTTCTGTCTGGAACTGATGAAGCTGATGGATGAGTACGGGATCCCGGTCAAGATCCGGGTGTGCGATACGATGGGGTATGGAGTGAATTACCCAGGTGCGGTGATCCCGCGGTCGATTCCGGGCATCATCTACGGTCTGATGGTGCACGCGGGTGTTCCAAGTGAACTGATCGAATTCCACGGCCACAATGATTTCTACAAGGCGGTCAATAATTCCTCGACAGCATGGCTGTACGGCGCGTCAGGGGTCAACTGCTCCCTCTTCGGCATCGGCGAACGGACCGGTAATACACCGCTGGAGGCCATGGTCTTTGAATATGCGCAGCTGCGCGGGACGTTGGACGGAATGGACACGACCGTGATCACAGAACTTGCGGAATATTATGAAAAAGAGATCGGATATCATATCCCGCCGAGAACACCGTTTGTCGGCAGGAACTTTAACGTGACCAGGGCGGGCATCCATGCGGACGGCATGCTGAAGAATGAAGAGATCTATAATATATTTGATACGGAGAAATTCCTGAACCGTCCGGCTCTTGTGTCCATTTCAAATACATCCGGCACGGCGGGCATTGCCTACTGGATCAATGCGTACTACAGGCTGGATGACGAACATAAGGTGGATAAGAACTGTGACCTTGTACAGAGGATGAAAGCCTGGGTGGACAGCCAGTATGAGGACGGCCGGGTAACTGTCTTGACAGATGAGGAATTAGTTGGCAAAATAGAAGATGTATGCGGTGAGTTGGGCATAACACTGTGACCGGGAGGGTTGGATTCATGGAAGAATATCAGGATCGTTCACTGGGAGGAAAAGTCTTTCAGCAGATCCGTGCTGACATTATCAACGGCAGATATAGGGAAAATGATGAACTTCGGGAGAATACCATCGGTAAGGAACTCGGAGTCAGCAGAACGCCGGTGCGTGAAGCACTCCGTCAGCTGGAACTGGAGGGGCTGGTTACGATCATACCGAACCGGGGCGCTTATGTGACAGGCATATCCCACAAGGATATCCGGGATATCTATATGATCCGCTCTCTGCTGGAAGGACTGTGTGCGCGGTGGGCAGCAGAGAATATTACAGAAGAGAAGCTGGGCGAACTGGAAGAGATCATTGTTCTGTCAGAGTTTCAGGTCAACCGTGAGAATGGCGGCAGTCCGGATCAGATCACAGCTCTGGACGGCAGATTCCATGCGGCTCTTTATGAAGCTTCAGGCAGCAGGATCCTTGCCCGTGTACTGACAGATTTCCATAATTATGTAAAAATGGCCAGGCAGACTTCGGTCGCATCTCAGGAACGCGCAAGAAAATCGATCAGGGAACACCGGCAGATCCTGCGTGCGATCCGGGAAAGAGACGGAGAACTGGCAGAGCAGCTCGCAAACGAACATATCATGCATGTGATTGAAAACCTGAAAAAGCAGGGATTTTAATAAAAAACAGACAGGAGGACATCCCAAATGGAAAAGATTAAAATGACAACACCCCTCGTGGAAATGGACGGAGATGAAATGACCAGGATCCTCTGGAAAATGATCAAGGAAGAGCTTCTTCTTCCGCATATCGATCTGAAGACAGAGTACTATGATCTCGGCCTGGAGCACAGAAACGAGACGAATGACCAGGTGACGGTCGATTCGGCCATGGCGACAAAAAAATATAAAGTGGCTGTGAAATGCGCGACGATCACACCGAATGCGGCACGTATGACGGAATACGATCTGAAAGAAATGTGGAAGAGTCCGAACGGAACGATCCGTGCGATCCTGGACGGTACTGTATTCCGCGCTCCGATCGTAGTCAAAGGAATTGATCCCTGCGTGCGCAACTGGAAGAAACCGATCACGATCGCAAGACATGCATACGGCGATGTTTACAAAGGATCGGAAATGAAGATCCCGGGCGCGGGCAAAGTGGAACTGGTCTACACGGCGGAAAACGGGACTCAGACAAAAGAACTGGTACATGAGTTTGACGGCCCGGGCATCGTTCAGGGTATGCATAACCTCAATGGATCCATTGAAAGCTTTGCGAGAAGCTGTTTTACATATGCGCTGGATACGAAACAGGATCTCTGGTTCGCTACAAAGGATACGATCTCCAAAAAATACGACCATACATTCAAAGATATCTTCCAGGAAATCTATGATGCGGAGTACGACGATAAGTTCAAAGAGGCCGGTATCGAGTATTTCTACACTCTGATCGACGATGCGGTTGCACGGGTGATGAAATCCCAGGGCGGATTTATCTGGGCATGTAAAAATTATGACGGCGATGTAATGAGCGATATGGTATCTTCCGCGTTCGGTTCGCTCGCGATGATGACGTCCGTCCTTGTATCTCCGGAAGGGTATTATGAGTATGAAGCGGCTCACGGAACCGTGCAGCGCCATTACTACAAACATCTGAAAGGGGAGGAGACATCCACCAATTCCGTTGCAACGATCTTTGCATGGACCGGCGCGCTGAGAAAACGCGGCGAACTGGATGGCATTAAAGAACTGATGGAATTCGCTGACAGACTGGAGAAAGCGACGATCGATACGATCGAGTCCGGGAAAATGACAAAAGACCTGGCGCTGATCACAACGATCAAACATCCGACTGTGCTTAACAGCGAAGGATTTATTAAAGCAATCGCCGAGCGGTTGTAAAATTCAATCAGAATGCGGATCCACGGAATAAGGGATAGAGCCGATCAGGAAACGGGAAGGCTCTATCCCTTATTTCGTGAAAGTCGCATCCAATCGGAAATTCTTCTGAGATTTTGTACTTGAGTCCGTCGGTTCAGTTCCATAAACAGCAAACAAGTCCGGAATTGTGTCGGAAGGGGCTCAGAATCTGAGCCGCAGAGAGGCTTTGCTTGCTTGTCTGTATCATATCTGCAGGATCAGGGCGCGTCAAGGCTGCGCAGCACCCAAAGGGCAAGGCCTTGACGCGCCCTGATCTCTGCAGATCATAATCAATCAAGCAAGACAAAGTCTCGTTCTGACCGTAACCGGTTATAAAAATACACATTCCTTCTTCAATACCTTTCTTTTAATGTAAAATCTCCAGTTTTCCGGAAGGTCTGATTCATTAATGGAAACCACTAAAAAAGGATTTACGGTTTAAAAATAGCATTTACGTATTTAGTCCGTTTAT
>DWVL01000020.1 GCA_019120275.1 Candidatus Mediterraneibacter excrementavium
ATACAATAGAATAGCAGAAAAGGAGCTATATTTTCAGCTCCTTTTTTCATGTATAAATTTGTGTATTATCTCGTGTGTATTACCTGTGTATTACTTGTGTATTACGTGGCAAAATTTAGGGCTCCTGCTGACTTTTTATATCAACGGAAACCCTTATTTTTTAATATTTCTTAGAATTTTCCAGCCTTAGCAGCTTCCTCAATAGAAACTGCAACTGCAACTGTCATACCAACCATCGGGTTGTTTCCTGCGCCGATCAGACCCATCATCTCAACGTGAGCCGGTACGGAAGAGGAACCTGCGAACTGTGCATCAGAGTGCATACGTCCCATTGTATCTGTCATACCATAGGAAGCCGGTCCTGCTGCCATGTTGTCCGGATGAAGCGTACGACCTGTACCACCGCCGGATGCAACGGAGAAGTATTTCTTTCCTGCATCAACACACTCTTTCTTGTATGTGCCTGCTACCGGATGCTGGAAACGTGTCGGGTTTGTTGAGTTACCTGTGATGGATACGTCAACGCCCTCTTTCCACATGATGGCAACGCCTTCACGTACATCGTTTGCGCCGTAGCAGTTTACTTTGGAACGGAGTCCGTCAGAGTATGCTGTACGGGATACTTCTTTGAGTTCGCCTGTGAAGTAGTCGTACTCTGTCTGTACGTATGTGAATCCGTTGATCCTGGAGATGATCTTTGCTGCGTCTTTTCCGAGACCGTTCAGGATGACACGGAGAGGTTTTTTACGAACTTTGTTCGCTTTCTCCGCGATACCGATAGCACCCTCTGCTGCTGCGAAGGACTCATGTCCTGCCAGGAATGCGAAGCAGTCTGTCTCTTCCTCGAGAAGCATCTTTCCAAGGTTTCCGTGTCCAAGACCAACCTTACGCTGATCTGCTACAGAACCCGGGATACAGAAAGCCTGAAGGCCTTCGCCGATAGCTGCCGCTGCGTCTGCCGCATTTCTGCAGCCTTTCTTGATCGCGATCGCTGCGCCTGTGATGTAAGCCCAGCATGCATTCTCAAAACAGATCGGCTGGATGCCTTTGATCTGATTGTAAACGTCCAGTCCGGCATCTTTTGTGATCTTCTCTGCCTCTTCCAGGGAAGCAATGCCGTAGCTGTTTAAAACTTCATTGATTTTATCAATTCTTCTTTCATATGATTCAAATAAAGCCATTTATATATCCTCCTGATTTATTTACCTTAGTAGCGTGTGTGATTACTCTTTACGCGGATCGATGATCTTCACTGCGTCAGCAACACGGCCGTACTGTCCTTTTGCTTTCTCCCATGCATCGTTCGGAGTATCGCCGTTCTTTACGAAATCAGTGAATTTTCCGAGGTTTACGAACTGGTATCCGATGATCTCATCGTTGTCATCCAGTGCGATGCCTGTTACATAACCCTCTGCCATCTCAAGGTAACGAGGACCTTTTGCAAGTGTTCCGTACATTGTACCAACCTGGGAACGGAGTCCTTTTCCAAGATCTTCCAGACCTGCACCGATCGCAAGTCCGTCTTCGGAGAACGCGCTCTGTGTTCTTCCGTAAACGATCTGCAGGAAAAGTTCTCTCATTGCTGTGTTGATCGCGTCACATACAAGGTCTGTATTGAGTGCCTCAAGGATCGTCTTGCCCGGAAGGATCTCTGATGCCATCGCTGCGGAATGCGTCATTCCTGAACATCCGAGTGTCTCTACCAGTGCTTCCTGGATCACTCCTTCTTTAACATTCAGAGTCAGTTTACATGCTCCCTGCTGAGGTGCACACCAGCCTACGCCGTGTGTGAAGCCGGAGATATCTTTGATCTCTTTTGCCTGTACCCATTTCGCCTCTTCCGGGATCGGAGCCGGTCCGTGATTCGTGCCCTGAGCTACCGGACACATCATCTCTACTTCATGTGAATAAATCATGTTAAAACTCCTTTCAATATGTATGATTTTCTTCGCATATGACACAGATCCCCCGCCCTCTTGCACGGTTCATATTCATCTGCCCCATATATGGTCTTATTTTCTCATAATTTGCACCATTCGTCAATCACACGCCGACAAATTTTTCACAAAATCACGTCAGCTGTTCTCTGAGCATGGTCAGCGCCGTCTCCACCGTCCGGAGCCGGTTTTCCATACGGGTACCGTTAAAACGGCACTCTTTCACCACCGTCCGGCCGTTCAGACAGCATCCGATATAGACCAGGCCCACCGGCTTTTCAACGGACCCGCCGCCCGGTCCTGCGATCCCTGTGGCGCTCAACGCCGCGTCCGCCCCGGCCGCGCGCGCTGCGCCTTCGGCCATCTCCTGCGCCGTCTGGGCGCTGACCGCGCCGTAGCGTTCCAGCGTTTCATGGGACACATGCACCAGCCGCTCTTTGGCTTCATTCGAATACGTCACATATCCCTCATTCAGCACATCCGAAGCCCCTGCCGCATTTATGAGGGTGCCGGCGATCAGACCGCCCGTGCAGGATTCGGCGGTCGTAACCGTCAGGTGCTTCCGGGCAAGAAGCTCTACCACTTCCTCTTCCAGTGTTTTCGCCGGTTCCATCACATGCCTCCGTGAGTCAGGACCTGCCGGTTCTTCACGATATAGTCGATCAGAGAAATGATCGTGAGCGCCAGGGCGATCCATATAAGAATCTGGCCGATCAGATCAAATACGCCGCCGAAATCTGCAATCAGAACAATGATCATGGCCATCTGGAACACAGTCTTAAACTTGCCCCAGTAGCTGGCCGCAATGACGATCCCGCTGTCGGACGCCACCAGGCGGAACCCGCTGATGATGAATTCACGGGCAATGATAACGATCACGATCGCCGTGTTCAGTTTCCCGGACGGGATCAGGCAGATCATGGCCGAGCAGACAAGAAGCTTGTCCGCCAGCGGATCCATAAATTTCCCGAAATTTGTCACAAGATTGTATTTCCGCGCGATCTTTCCGTCCAGCATATCGGTCAGGCTGGCAACAATAAAGAGTGCAAGGGCGATCCACTTATTGGCGGCTCCGCCCACATCCGTCAGCATAAAAAACACGAAAAAAGGTACCATGATAACTCGAAGTACAGTCAGTTTATTTGGTAAATTCATAACAATTCTCCTATCAGATCATAATCCAGAGCGCCGGTTACTTTTACTCTTGCAAAATCCCCGGACACCAGTTCCTCATCTGTATTAATAAAGATCAGTCCGTCCACATTCGGGGCGTCCTTGTAAGTGCGCCCCACATAGGCATTCTCGTCAGCCACTTTTCCCTCGATCATAACAAGCACTTCCCGGCCCTTCATATCTTCCGCCGCGTCAAATGCGATCTCCTGCTGAAGCTCCATCAGTTCCGCCTGCCGCTCTTCTTTCACCTCTTCGTCTATCTGATCCGGCATCGCCGCTGCCGGCGTACCTTCTTCCGGAGAATAGGTAAAGACGCCCAGACGGTCGAATTCCATCTCATCCACGAACTGCATCAGTTCTTCATGCTGCTCCTGCGTCTCTCCCGGGAATCCGGTGATCAGCGTGGTCCGAAGACAGATGTCCGGGATCTCCTTCCGGAGCCGGCCTACGATATCGATCAGTTCCTGCTTTGACGTCCGCCTTCCCATCCGTTTCAGGATCGGATCGCTGGCATGCTGGATCGGGATATCCAGATAATGGCAGATCTTCGGTTCTTCCTTCATGACTCTTATAAGGTCATCCGTGATCTCCTCCGGGTAGCAGTAGAGGATGCGGATCCAGCGGATCCCGCTGATCTCGCAGAGTTTCTTCAGAAGGATGTGGAGGGATTTTTCCCCGTACAGGTCTTTCCCGTACAATGTGGTTTCCTGGGCCACCAGGATCAGTTCCTTTACCCCCTGATCCGCCAGTTCCTGCGCCTCTTTTACAAGGCGCTCCATAGGCACGCTCCGGAACCTGCCGCGCAGGCTGGGGATGATGCAGTAGGTGCAGTGTTTGTCGCATCCTTCCGCGATCTTTAAATAGGCGTAATGCCCGCCCGTCGTCACCAGCCGTTTTGTCTCCGGCAGGGGCAGGGCGTCCGGGTCTGCGATCATCACGCTGCGCTCGCCGGCAAGGGCCGCATCCACCGCGTCCAGGATCCGGTCAAAGGCTGTTGTGCCGAGCACCTCGTCCACCTCCGGGATCTCATCCAGGATCTCCTGCCGGTACCGCTGGGCCAGACAGCCGGCTACGATCAGCGCCTTCGCCTGCCCGCTTTTCCGGTACTCCGCCATCTCCAGGATGTTCTGGATGCTCTCTTCCATGGCGTCATGAATGAAGCAGCAGGTATTGATGACGATCACATCGGCCTCTGCCTCATCATCCGTCATCTCATAGCCTCTCGATGCCAGAAGACCCAGCATGGATTCCGTATCCGCCAGGTTCTTGTCGCATCCGAGAGAAACAAACAGAATCTTCATATATAACCTCCGGTCTGATAATTATGTCTTTGATTTTATTTGTAAAAAAGGCAGATACCACGTGTGCATCTGCCTGTCCGGATCTATTCTTCTTCTGCGTTCTCGGCAAGGATCTTCAGTTTTCCCTGATTCAGCTCGTCTACCGCGATGGAAAGTGGTTTCTCGCCGTCCTTCGCGGGAACCAGCGGGAGATCGCCGGCGATCAGCTGTCTTGCACGTTTTGCAGTTGCCATAACGATAGAGTAACGGCTGTTGACTACCTTTGTATCGCCCTCCTCCACATCACTGTTTACAACCTTCATCAAATCTGTATAAGACGGGTGCAGCATAGTTTATTCTTCTCCTTTCAGTCTCTCAAGATCTTCTTTAATTCTTTTCACAAATTCACGGTTTCTGGAAGTCCGCCGGTGCTCGCCCTGGATGATCGCATGCATCTCACGGACGCACTCGTCCAGGCTGTCGTTGACGATCAGATAATCATAGTTCTCCATGCCTTCCGCCTCCTCGCAGGCGCGGTCCATGCGGGACTTGATCACATCCATCGTCTCCGTACCTCTTCCCACCAGCCGCCGTCTCAGTTCATCCGCATCCGGCGGTGTAACGAACAGGAGCAGTGCATCGGGGAACATTTTCTTAATGTTCAGGGCGCCCTGGATCTCGATCTCCAGGATCACGTCCTTTCCTTCTTCCAGTTTTTCTTCCACATATGCACGCGGCGTACCGTAGTAATTTTCCACGTACTTAGCATACTCTATCAGTTCGTCTTTGGCAATCATTTTTTCAAATTCATCCCTGGACAGGAAGAAATATTCCCTGCCATGGATCTCCCCCTCCCGGGGCTTGCGGGTCGTTGCCGACACAGACAGTGCATACCGGTCCTCATAGCGCTCAAGCAGTTCTTTCATAAGTGTGCCCTTGCCCGAGCCGGAAAAACCGGAAACAACGATCAGGATTCCTCTTTCTTTCATCTTCATCCCCCTATTCAATGTTCTGGATCTGCTCGCGGATCTTCTCAATCTCTGTCTTCAGGCTGATCGCATAATCAGAGACCTCGATATCATTCGCCTTGGACAGGATCGTATTGGCCTCGCGGTTCATTTCCTGGGCGATAAAGTCCAGCTTTCTTCCGATCTCATCCTTCTCATCCAGTGTATTTCGCATATGGCTGATATGGCTCTTTAAGCGGACCACTTCCTCATCCGTACAGATCTTGTCTGCAAACAGGATCACTTCGGCGGCGATCCGGCTCTCCTCGATCTGGGTGTCAGCAAGGAGTTCCTTCATCTTCTCCTCCAGTTTCGCCCGGTATTCCGAAACGATCTGAGGGGAACGCTCCTCGATGTACGCCGTCAGTTCGCTTAACCGGTCCAGTTTGGCAAGAATGTCGCGTTTCAGGTTCTCACCCTCGGTCTGCCTTGTCCGGACGAACTGGCCAAAAGCCCCTTCCAGCGCTTCTTTCAGGCCGTTCCACAGTTCCTCCTCGTCCTCACTCTGCTCTTCCATTGTAAAGACTTCCGGATATCTGGAAAAGGTTGAAACACGGATATCATTTTCCAGGCCGAACTCCTCTTCCATCTGCTGTAAATATTTCAGATATTCGCCCGCCAGGACCGCATTGTACTTCACGGCCACCTGTGCCTGCGACAGATCTTCATAAGTAATGAAAATATCGACTTTTCCTCTGTTGGCATAGGATTTCAGAAGATTCCGGATCGCCGTCTCGAAGAAATTCAGCTTCTTCGGCATCCGGATATTCACATCCAGATACCGGTGGTTCACGCTTTTCAATTCCACAGTGAATTTTCTGGAATCTTTCTGCACCTCGCAGCGCCCGAAACCGGTCATGCTCTTGATCATCTCAAATCATCCTCTGTATTTACATATTCTCCGCCTTTCATCCTTCTCAGGCAGGAGTTCTCTTTTTCATCCCGGGACATATCCCGCATTTGATATATTATACTCTCTGGCACGGCAATGGTCAACACAAAAAGGCTTTCACGGCCCGTCTGAATATGGTATACTTTCTCTTGTCAACATACAGAAAGGATCGGATTACTATGGCTTTTGACGGCATTGTCGTGGCTGACCTTGTCCACGAATTCAGAAATCAACTGATCGGGGGACGCATCGCAAAGATCGCACAGCCCGAGACGGATGAACTGCTCCTTACGATAAAGACAACAGACGGACAGCGGCGGCTCCTCATCAGCGCGGACGCCTCCCTTCCGCTTGTCTACCTGACAGACGCAAACAAACCCGCGCCCATGACCGCGCCGAACTTCTGCATGCTTCTGCGCAAACACATCGGCGGCGGACGGATCGTCGATATCCGGCAGCCGAAACTGGAACGGATCATCCATTTTACGATCGAACATCTGGACGAACTGGGCGATCTGTGCCGCAAAGAACTGATCGTCGAGATCATGGGAAAACACAGCAACATCATCTTCTGCACATCGGACGGAAAGATCATTGACAGCATCAAACATGTCTCCGCCCAGATGAGCTCCGTGCGGGAGGTCCTGCCCGGCCGCGAATACTTTATCCCGGATACCATGCACAAGGCCGATCCGCTCACCGTCGATGCAGATACTTTCACAGGCCTGCTGAAAGAAAAGCCCATGCCGGTCTCCAAAGCAGTCTACACAAGCTTCACCGGCATCAGCCCGGTCACTGCCGAGGAGATCTGCCACCTGGCCGGTGTGGACTCCGCGCTCCCGGCAAAAGAATATTCGGAAGACATCCTGTTCCATCTTTATACGCAGTTTACGATCTATCTTTCTGCCATTAAAGAAGGACGGTTTACGCCCGCCATTTATTATGACGGCCGGGAGCCGAAAGAATTTGCGGCGCTGCCGCTTGATCACCTTGACGGGTACGAGTGCAGGGAATACCCTTCCATCTCGGAAGTCTTGAGCACCTTCTACTCTACCCGCAGCCTGCTGACGCGCATCCGCCAGAAATCCGCAGACCTCCGGCACATCGTCCAGACGGCGCTGGAGCGGAACCGCAAGAAATACGACCTTCAGCTGCGGCAGCTGAAAGACACGGAAAACCGGGAGAAATTCCGGATCTACGGCGAACTGATCAACGCCTACGGCTACAATGTGGAAGAAGGCGCCAGAAAACTGGACGCCCTCAACTACTATACAAATAAGATGGTCTCCATTCCCCTTGACCCGACAAAGACACCGCAGGAGAACGCCCAGCGGTATTTTGCGAAATACAACAAACAGAAACGGACCTTTGAAGCGCTCTCCGAACTGAGCAAAGAAACCCTGGAGGACATCAACTATCTGGAGTCCGTCCAGACCGCGCTTGACATCGCCCTTACCGAGGAAGACCTGGCCCAGATCCGGGAGGAACTGGCAGGCGCAGGATATATCCGCCGCCGGTTCACCAAAAAGAAGGTCCGGATCAAAAACGAGCCGCTCCACTATATTTCCAGCGACGGCTACCATATCTATGTGGGGAAAAACAATCTGCAGAACGAAGAACTTACCTTTCATTTCGCATCCGGAAATGACTGGTGGTTCCATGCTAAGCAGGCGCCAGGATCCCACGTCATCGTAAAATCAAACGGGGACGAACTCCCCGACCGGACCTTTGAGGAAGCCGGCCGGCTGGCCGCCTACTACTCCAGCATGCGGGGAAGCGACAAAGTCGAGATCGACTACGTCCAGAAAAAGCATGTAAAGAAACCGAACGGCGCCAAACCCGGGTTCGTCGTGTACTATACGAATTACTCGCTGGTCATCGACAGCGATATCAGCGGGATTGCTTCCTGTTTATCGAACTGAGCGGAACTTGCAGCATAGAATACAACAATAAATTTCTATGAGAATACGGATTCACGGAATAAGGGATAAAACCTTCCCGCTTCCGGTTCCGCAACTTAAGAAAAACCACAAAAACGGAACACTGACAAAAAACAGGAGCAGAGATGAAGAACTCGCATTCGCTCAGACAACTTCATCTCTGCTCCTAAAGTCAGCGCTCCGTTTTTTACTTTTTCTACAGCCGCTCCACAGTCACCGGTCCGGCTTTATCCCTTATTCCGTGAAAGGCACATCCAATCAGAAATTTTTCTAGATTCTGTGCTGGGTTTACCCGGATCAGTTCCATAAACGGCAGTCAAGCAAGTTATCAACAGCTGTGCTAACGTATAAACACCGTTATATTTCTAAAAACTTGAGTCTGGTCCGTATGAAATGTATTAGTAATACAGACCAGATTCGCAAAATATAGATTTGATCCGTACGCCAGACAAATTTTTACGGTTCATTCATCTAAAATGGACATTTAGACCGTATATCAACTCGTCAAAATACGGGTGAAATACAGGAATCGTAAAATAGATCCGTATTGACTTACTAAATCATACCGACGAAATAGTCGATTTCTTTATCTTAACCGTATAGAGGTTTAAACTGAACCCTATAAGGTGGACATAGTAAAAACAGTTTTAGCACGCATTTTAAAAGACAAATCTATACTGTGGACACAGGTTTGCCAGTTTTTTTGAAGTTCTTCTATACTAAATCCACTTTGTGGACA
>DWVL01000021.1 GCA_019120275.1 Candidatus Mediterraneibacter excrementavium
TAATCTCCTCTTGCATAAGAACCATATACAATAACCTTAGATAAATGCACACCAAATATCCGCCGCATTTGCCGTGAAAACTGATACATAATATCTCTGACTGTATCTGGCATGTAAACACCCCTTTTCCAGTAAAAATCCCCTGTACTTCATAAATATATTCTATCCCATTTCCTGCTGCTTGCCTATCCCCATTTTGCAAACACTTCCCCTTAATCAGACAAAAGGACCTGTATGGTTTTCGCCCATCCAGGTCCGCCGTCGTATCATAGATACATTATTTTTTTAACTGTTTTCTCTTCATATTGAGAATTTCCCTCATCTTATTTCATCACGATATTAACGATCTTTTTCGGCACGTAGATCTCTTTGATCACATTGCCGGTGAGTTTATCCGCGATGGCCGCTTTTCCGGCTGCGATGGCCTCGTCTTTTGACGCCTCGGCGGAAATGCTGATCACGGCTTTTGTCTTGCCGTTGATCTGTACCGGGATCTCGATCTCGTCGTCTTTCATCGCATTCTCATCGTAACTCGGCCAGCCTGCCTTAAATACGGTCTCAGTATGGCCCAGCTGCTCCCACATTTCCTCTGCGAAATGCGGTGCGAACGGAGAAATGAGCACGGCGATGGTTTCCAGTGTCTCTTTATCGATGCCGCCTTCTTTTTTGGCGATTTCGATAAATTTGTTGTTATACTCCATGAATCCGGAGATGACTGTATTCAGGCTGAAGCTCTCCAGACGGGTCGTAATGTCATATACCATTCTGTGGCGAAGCTTGATCATCTCTTTTGTCGCCTTGACATCCTGCTCTTTGCTGTCCTGGAGCAGGTTCCAGAGACGTTTCAGGAAGCGGTTGACGCCGTCGATGCCGCGGTCATCCCACTCGGCATCCAGCTCCGGCGGTCCCACGAAGAGCTCGTACATTCTCAGGGAGTCGCAGCCGTAGTCGCGCACCAGGTCATCCGGAGAGACCACATTTCCCTTGGACTTGCTCATCTTGATGCCGTTCTTGCCGGTGATCATTCCCTGGTTGAACAGCTTGTGGAACGGCTCGTCAAAGTCGATCACGCCGATGTCACAGAGGAATTTTGTATAGAATCTGGAGTAGAGCAGATGCAGCACCGCATGCTCCACGCCACCGATATACATATCTACCGGCAGCATCTCGTCCGCCTTCTCGCGGGATACCAGTTCTTTATCATTATGATTGTCCACATAGCGCAGGAAATACCAGGATGAACCTGCCCACTGGGGCATGGTGTTGGTCTCTCTCTTGGCCGGCTTGCCGCATACCGGGCAGGTGCAGTTCACCCACTCGTCGATGGCTGCCAGCGGAGATTCTCCCGTGCCGGTCGGCTCGTAGGACTCTACGTCCGGGAGCGTCAGCGGCAGTTCCTCTTCCGGAACCGGCACGCAGCCGCAGTCCGGGCAGTGGATGATCGGGATTGGCTCGCCCCAGTAACGCTGGCGGGAGAATACCCAGTCACGCAGTTTGTAGTTGACGGTCGCCCGTCCGAGACCCCGCTCCTCGATGATGTGGGGCGCTTCTTTTTTGAGCACTGCGGACTCCATGCCGTTCCACTCGCCGGAATTGATCATGGTTCCGGCCGCCTCGGTATATGCCTCAGTCATGTTCTCGATCTCTTTGCCGTCTTTGGCGATGACCTGAACGATCGGGATGTCGAATTTCTTCGCGAACTCAAAGTCACGGTCGTCATGAGCCGGCACACACATGATGGCGCCCGTACCGTAATCAGCCAGAACGTAGTCGGACAGCCAGATCGGCGTCTTCGCTCCGTTCAGCGGGTTGATCGCATAACTTCCGGTAAATACGCCGGTCTTTTCCTTATCCTGCATACGGTCCACGTTGGACTTCATGGACGCTTCGTAAATATACTTTTCAACTGCTTCCTGTGTCTCCGGCGTAGCCAGGGATTTTGCCAGCTCATGCTCCGGAGCAAGCACCATAAATGTAGCGCCGTAAAGGGTATCCGGTCTTGTGGTGTAGACAGTGATCTTCTCGTCCCTGCCCTCTACCGGGAAATCCACTTCCGCACCGTAGGATTTGCCGATCCAGTCGGTCTGCATCTTTTTCACCTTCTCCGGCCAGTCCAGCTTGTCCAGGTCATTCAGGAGACGGTCCGCGTATTTTGTGATACGCAGCATCCACTGGCGCAGGTTCTTCTTTGTCACCTCCGCGCCGCAGCGCTCGCATTTGCCGTTTACAACTTCCTCATTTGCCAGTCCGGTCTTGCAGGACGGGCACCAGTTAATCGGGAATTCCTTCTCATATGCAAGGCCCGCCTTGAACATTTTCACGAAGATCCACTGAGTCCATTTGTAGAAGTTCGGATCCGTCGTATTGACTTCCATATCCCAGTCGTAAAGCGCCGCGATATCATTGATCTGCTTCTTGATGTTGGCTACATTTTCCGCCGTGGACTTCGCCGGGTGAACACCCATCTTGATGGCATAGTTCTCAGCCGGCAGGCCGAATGCGTCCCAGCCCATGGGATGAACGATATAATATCCCTGCTGCAGTTTATAACGGCTCCACACATCAGAGATGACATAGCCTCTCCAGTGTCCGACATGAAGTCCGTTTCCTGACGGATAAGGGAACATGTCAAGGCAGTAATATTTCTGCTTCTTGTTGCCGTTGTCGTCCGTCTTCGGATTGACCGGAGTCTGCTCCCATTTCTCACGCCACTTTTTCTCGATTGCTCTGTGGTTGTACACGATCTTTGTACCCATCTGATCAGTTCCTCTCTTTCATTACATTAGAAAAAGCCTTTTCTTCTCAATATCAAGAGACGAAAAGGCTTTATTTCCGTGGTACCACTCTTATTCATCCGCCCTGCGGCAGATGCACTCATTCATCCTGTAACGGGGATCACCGCCCCGGACTGCGCCGCCGATCATGCGGTCCGCCCGAAGGACTCCGAGGTGAGTTCAGAGTTTACGCTGCTGCCTCGCACCGCCCGGCAGCTCTCTGACAACGATAGGCTCCTACTGCTCCTCATCTCAGTCTTTAAAATATACTCAATTATTATAGGAAGAAGATTAAAATAAGTCAAGGGTTTTTCCGGCAAATCTGTCTTTGTCATACAGCTAAATTATAATAATGTGACCGACATACGCCGGCACAACCATATCCCTCGCGGACCCACTTTCGTTCGGGACGCAGCGCAGCGGTACATAGGATCGCAAAAAACGCGATCCAAGTGCCGGCGCTGCTTTACGGTCCTTGAGAGATATGGTTGTGCCGGCTTGTCTGTTCAGATCATTTATGATATCAGCCCCCAGTACAACAAAGACAGGTTTCACATTCCGCGCTTCACTTTCAGTTCCCACGGGACGACTTTCCCTGCCTCCAGACTTTTCTTCACGTCGATGACCCGCTGGTTGGCAGACCCCCGGAATACAAGCCGGATGTCTTTTTTCGCTTCTACGAACCGCCCGTCCACGAGCACGTCGATCATGGACAGCATTTCATCCGTGACTTCGCACCGCGCGCGGCTGTCGCCCAGAAGTTCTTTATCAAAGAGATAGCCGCTGTAGCACCAGATATTTTTCTCCGGGTACTGTTCGCGGACTTTTTTGAGGAGCCCGGTCAGCACCCGCTGGTTCTGCGGTTCAAAAGGCTCGCCGCCAAGGAGGGTCAGGCCGTTTATATAGGACGGCGCGAGCGCCCCGAGGATCTCCTCTTCGGTCTCTTCTGTATATTCTTTTCCATAATGAAAATCCCAGGTGTCCTGATTGAAACAGCCCGGGCAGTGATGGGTACAGCCGGAAACGAAGAGGGAGACTCTGACTCCCTCTCCGTTGGCTATATCACATTTTTTAATTTCTCCGTAATGCATATATCCGTCTCCTGACACCAGATGGCTGAACTGTTATTACAGATGCAGCACCCTTTCTTTGATTTCCTGCGTCCTTCCCTGGTTCCAGAACTGTGTGCCGATGTATCCGCATGTTCTTCTCGCCACGTTCAGCTTGTCCTGGTCGCGGTTGCCGCAGTTCGGGCACTCCCACTCAAGTTTCCCGTCCTCTGTGGTCACGATCCGGATCTCCCCGTCATAGCCGCATTCCTGGCAGTAGTCGCTCTTGGTATTGAGCTCCGCGTACATGATGTTGTCGTAAATGAACCGCATAACCTGAAGCACAGCCGGGATGTTGTCCTGCATGTCAGGCACTTCCACGTAGCTGATGGCGCCGCCGCTTGAGAGGGCCTGGAACTGGGATTCGAATTTCAGCTTGGAAAATGCATCGATTTCCTCTGTCACGTGCACGTGGTAGCTGTTGGTGATGTAACTCTTGTCCGTCACGCCCGGCACGATGCCAAAGCGTTTCTGCAGGCATTTCGCAAATTTATATGTAGTGCTCTCGATCGGCGATCCGTAGATGCTGAAGCCGATGTTTGTCTCTTCTTTCCATTTATCGCAGGCATCGTTCATGTGCTTCATCACTTCAAGGGCGAACGGCGTCGCTTCCGGATCGGTGTGGGATCTGCCGGTCATGTATTTCACGCACTCGTAAAGTCCCGCATATCCGAGGGAGATGGTGGAATAACCGCCGTAAAGCAGGCTGTCAATGGTCTCGCCTTTTTTCAGCCGCGCCAGCGCGCCGTACTGCCAGAGGATCGGCGCCGCGTCGGAAAGGGTTCCTTTCAGACGGTTGTGACGGCACATGAGGGCGCGGTAGCACAGATCCAGACGCTCGTCGAAGATCTTCCAGAACTTCTCCATATCGCCGCCGGAAGAAAGGGCCACATCCGGCAGGTTGATGGTCACTACGCCCTGGTTGAAACGGCCGTAGAACTTGTACTCGCCGTTCTTATCCTTCCACGGACTGAGGGCGCTCCTGCATCCCATGACCGGGAAACAGTTGCCTTCTTTGAGCTCTTTCATTTTCTTCTCAGAAATGTAGTCCGGCACAAGCCGTTTTGCCGTGCATTTTGCCGCCAGTTCCGTCAGATAGAAATACGGCGTCCCCTCATCCACGTTGTCTTCTTCCAGCACATAGATCAGTTTCGGGAATGCCGGCGTCACCCAGATGCCCGCCTCATTTTTCACGCCCTGATACCGCTGGCGCAGCGTCTCCTCGATGATCAGCGCCAGGTCCTTCTTCTCCGCCTCGTTCTTGGCTTCGTTCAGATACATGAATACCGTGAGGAACGGCGCCTGTCCGTTGGTCGTCATAAGGGTGATCACCTGATATTCGATGGTCTGCACGCCTTTAGTGATCTCTTTTCTCAGACGTTTCTCAACGATCCCGTCCAGCTGGTCTTTCGGACAGTCGAATCCGATGGTGCGCATCTCGTCTTCCACTTCCGCACGGATCTTGTCCCTTGACACCTGGACAAACGGCGCCAGATGAGTCAGGGAAATGCTCTGCCCGCCGTACTGGTTGCTGGCCACCTGCGCGATGATCTGGGTGGCGATATTGCAGGCCGTGGAGAAACTGTGGGGCTTCTCGATCATGGTGCCGCTGATGACCGTGCCGTTCTGGAGCATATCCTCCAAGTTGACCAGGTCGCAGTTGTGCATATGCTGGGCATAATAATCCGAATCATGGAAATGGATGATCCCCTGGCGGTCCGCCTCCACGATGTCTTCCGGGAGGAGCATCCTGCGCGTCAGGTCCTTGCTCACCTCGCCGGCCATGTAATCTCTCTGCACGCTGTTGACCGCCGGATTCTTATTGGAATTCTCCTGCTTCACATCTTCATTGTTGCACTCGATCAGGGAAAGGATCCGGTTGTCCGTTGTATTTGCCTTTCGCACAAGAGAACGTTTATAGCGGTAGCGCACATACCGTCTCGCCAGATCGAAGGCGCCGGTGGCCATGATCTGATTCTCCACCATATCCTGGATCTCCTCCACGGATACCGCCCGGTTGAGCCGGCTGCACTTAAACTCCACGAACTCCGCGATGTCGTCGATCTGTGCGTCCGTCAGGCTTCTGCTCTCTGATTTGGTGTCTGCTTTCGTGACTGCACGCACGATCTTATTAATGTCAAATGTCTCCTCCGAGCCGTTTCTCTTGATGATCTTCATTTATGCATTCTCCTTACGCTGTTATATATTTTCTGCAGCATCCGCCGCCTCTTATCGTACAAAACCCATTCTAATACAAAATATAGTGTTTTGCAATCCCAAAAACACATGATAATGTATTTTCAGAACAATATATACACAACTGCAAGTTGTCTGTATTTTTCAGGAAAACCATACAGAAGAGAAAAAAGAGCAGGCACAGAAAAAAACAGTCTGCACTCCTACCGAATACAGACTGTTTCTTACGATTCTGTTTTCCTGTTTTATTTTGCCGCCTTGAGACGGGTAAAATAATCCTTTGATTCGCGGACCACCACTCCGTTGAGCGCCAGCAGCGCGACCAGGTTGGGGAACGCCATCAGTGCGTTAAATACATCCGCAATATTCCATACCGCTGCAACCGTCATGTACGGTCCGATAAATACAGCCGCGATGTACAGCCATCTGTATCCCTGCACCACGGATTTATTCCGGTTGAACAGGTACTCCACACACCGCTCGCCATAGTAGTTCCATCCGAGGATCGTCGTAAATGCGAAAAACACAAGACAGATCATCAGGGAGAAAGTCGCCACTTCGTTCGGGAAGGGAAGCCCTTTCTGGAACGCATCCATTGTGATCTCCACGCCTTCCAGGTCCGGGTTCATCCAGGAGCCCGCGATCACAACCGAGATACCGGTCATCGTACAGATCACGATCGTATCGATAAATGTACCGGTCATGGAAACGAGGCCCTGCCGCGCCGGTTCCTTCGTCACAGCCGCGGCCGCCGCGATAGGCGCGCTACCAAGTCCGGACTCATTCGAGAAGATCCCCCGCGCGATACCCTGCTGCATCGCCACGACCATGCTTCCCATGGCTCCGCCCGCAAGCGCGCTTCCGGTAAATGCGGATTTCACGATAGAAACAACCGCACCCGGCACAGCCGGAAGATTCGTAAAGATAATGATCAGGCCAAGCGCCACATAGAGGACTGCCATGAACGGCACCACGATCTCCGATACTTTTGCGATTCTTTTGATCCCGCCGATGACCACGAGTCCGACGCAGAGCGTCAGGATGATGCAGGTGATCACCGTACTCCAGGAGTACGTCCGGCCAAACAGCGATACCGCGTTTGCCGTCTTCGGATCAAAGAAGTTCGTTACCGCTGATGCGATACTGTTTACCTGGGTAAATGTTCCGATGCCGAAGAGTCCTACGCACGCGCCGAAGAACGCGAATATCTTCGCCAGCCATCTCCAGTTCTTTCCCATACCGTTCTCAATGTAATAAAACGGTCCGCCGAGGATATGTCCGTCCTTGTCTACCGTACGGTACTTGATCGCCAGAAGGCCTTCCGCATACTTTGTGGCCATCCCGAGGAACGCAGCCACGATCATCCAGAACAGCGCACCCGGTCCGCCTGCAGCAAGCGCAGTCGCCACACCGGCGATATTTCCCGTACCGATGGTCGCGGACAATGCCGTACAAAGTGCCCCGAAACTGGTCACTTCGCCGTGTCCCTCTTCTTCATTTTTCACCATAAACCTGAAAGCTTTGCCGAGATGCCTTACCTGTAAAAGGCCCAGCCTGACTGTGAGTAAAAATCCCGTGAACAGGATAAGAATGATCAGCGGCAGCCCCCACACAGCGCCCTGAACCGTCGTAATGATTTTGTTGATCTGCTCCAACATTCCTTTATACCTCCATCCTTTTGCCTGAGAGACTCACGCAGACGCCCGCCGCATTTATGAAAACGCGCGCCCGACTTCTCTGCGCTTACACCTTCGGCGCTCTTTTTCGCACATCCGCTGTGAAAGCCGGAATGCAGATGAAAAAGAACCTCTCCTGAGTATTTTTTCTTTCGTGCTTTAGCACGACAATGTAAAGGATAACACTATCACCGTTCAAATGCAAGAAAAAAATAAATTCAGAGCCGCAGACTCATCTGCGGCCCTGTTTTAAAAAGGCAATTTATTTACACTGTTGCGATATCAATAAGCGTCAGCTTCCTGATATCTGTATTTTCCAGGCTGGTAATGAGCGCCTCCGCCGTGTCAATGGCGGTCAGTACGTTCACACCCGTTTCAATGGCGTTTCGCCGGATAACAAATCCGTCTCTGGAATGCTCCGCGCCCTGGGCCGGGATATCGATGACAAGATCGATCTTATGTCCCAGGATCAGGTCCAGAAGGTTCGGGGACTCCTGCTCGATCTTACGCACCGGCGTCGCCTTCACGCCTGCCGCGCGAAGGGCCTCCGCTGTTCCGGCCGTCGCAAAGATATGATAACCGATGGATTCGAACCGGCGTCCGATCTCTACTGCTTCCTCCTTGTCATCATCACGTACGGTCAGGATCATGTTCTTAAACTTCGGCAGTTTGATGCCTGCTCCGAGGAATGCTTTGTAAAGCGCCTCGTCGAAGGTCTTTGCAATGCCGAGGCACTCGCCTGTGGACTTCATCTCCGGTCCCAGGCTGATGTCCGCGCCGCGGATCTTCTCGAAGGAGAATACCGGCATCTTGACCGCCACGTAATCCGCCTCCGGCTGCAGTCCCGGAGTATAACCCAGTTCCCGGATCTTCTTCCCGATAATCACCTGGGTTGCCAGTGGAACGATCGGAATGCCTGTCACCTTGCTTATGTACGGCACGGTACGGCTGGATCTCGGATTTACCTCGATCACATATACGTCCTCCTCGCCGCAGACGATGAACTGGATATTGATCATACCGATGACATGGAGGGACTTGGCCAGTCTTCTCGTATACTCGGCGATCTTCGCCTTCGCCCCTTCCGTCAGGCTCTGCGCCGGATAGACAGAGATACTGTCTCCGGAGTGGATGCCTGCACGCTCGATATGCTCCATGATGCCCGGGATCAGGATATCTGTGCCGTCGCATACCGCGTCGACCTCGATCTCTTTGCCCTGCAGGTACTTGTCTACCAGGATCGGGTGATCCTGTGCGATCCGATTGATGATGCCGATGAACTGGTCGATATCATTGTCATTGATAGCGATCTGCATGCCCTGGCCGCCCAATACGTAGGACGGACGCACAAGCACCGGATAACCCAGACGGTTCGCCACTTCTTTAGCTTCCTCGGCGGTGAATACGGTGCCGCCTGTCGGACGCGGGATCTCGCACTCTTCCAGGATCTCGTCGAAGAGTTCCCTGTCCTCCGCCTTATCCACGTTCTCCGCAGATGTACCGAGGATCGGCACGCCCATCTTCATCAGGGCTTCCGTCAGCTTGATGGCCGTCTGTCCGCCGAACTGCACCACCGCGCCGTCCGGTTTCTCAATGTCCACGATGCTCTCCACATCTTCCGGTGTGAGAGGTTCGAAATACAGCTTGTCCGCGATATCAAAGTCCGTACTTACGGTTTCCGGGTTGTTGTTGACGATGATCGTCTCGTACCCTTCTTTTGCAAATGCCCATGTACAGTGCACGGAACAGAAGTCGAACTCGATACCCTGACCGATGCGGATCGGACCGGAACCAAGGACAAGGACTTTCTTCTTGCCTGTGGTCTCCTCCACTTCGTTCTCGCTGCCGTATACGGAATAATAGTAAGGCGTCTCCGCCGCAAACTCCGCCGCGCAGGTGTCAACGATCTTATATGCCGCCACGATTCCGTTTTCGTGGCGCATGTCATGGATCTCTCGCTCGGTCTTTCCGGTCAGCCGGGCGATCACATTGTCCGGGAACTCGATCCGCTTCGCCTCTCTTAAGAGATCCACGGTCAGTTCCTGCGTCTTCAGCGCGTTTTCCATCTCTACGATGATTGCGAATTTATCAATGAACCAGCGGTCCACTTTTGTAATATTGTAAATCGTATCGTAATCAATGCCTCTGCGGACCGCCTCGGCGATCTTCCACATCCGCATATCGTCCACAACCGCCAGCTGCTCCAGGAGATCGTCTTCCGAAAGTCCCGTAAAGTCGTAGGACATCAGGCTGTCCACATGCTGCTCCAGAGAACGGATGGCTTTCATCAGAGCGCCCTCGAAATTGCTGCAGATGCTCATGACCTCTCCGGTCGCCTTCATCTGTGTGGTCAGCGTCCTCTTGGCGCTGATGAATTTATCAAAGGGCAGACGCGGCAGCTTCACGACTACATAGTCCAGCATCGGCTCAAAGCTTGCATATGTCTTCTGCGTGATGGCATTCTTGATCTCGTCCAGCGTGTAGCCGAGGGCGATCTTCGCCGCAACTTTGGCGATCGGATATCCCGTCGCCTTGGAAGCCAGCGCGGAAGAACGGCTGACACGTGGATTCACCTCGATAACGCAGTACTCAAAAGAATCCGGATTCAGGGCGTACTGCACGTTGCATCCGCCGGTGATATTCAGCTCACTGATGATATTCAGGGCAGATGTACGGAGCATCTGGTACTCCTTGTCGCCCAGCGTCTGGGACGGAGCCACAACGATAGAGTCACCGGTATGCACGCCTACCGGGTCGATATTTTCCATGTTGCAGACCGTGATGCAGTTGCCCGCACTGTCCCGCATTACCTCGTACTCGATCTCTTTCCAGCCGGCGATGCAGCGTTCCACGAGCACCTGTCCCACACGGGAGAGACGGAGTCCGTTCTCCAGGATCTCCACCAGCTGATGGGAATCGTGTGCGATGCCGCCGCCGCTTCCGCCGAGCGTATAGGCCGGACGGAGCACCACCGGATAGCCGATCTTATTGGCAAATGCCAGACCGTCGTCCACATTTTCCACGACCAGGGAAGCCGCCACCGGCTCACCGATCTTCTCCATGGTGGCCTTAAACTCCAGCCGGTCCTCCGCCTTTTTGATCGTCTCAGCAGTCGTACCGATCAGACGCACGCCATGCTCTTTCAGGAAACCGGCCTCCTCCAGCTCCATGGCCAGGTTCAGGCCCGCCTGACCGCCCAGGGTAGGGAGCACGCTGTCCGGATGTTCTTTCAGGATCAGCTGTTCTACTACTTCTACCGTCAGCGGTTCGATATAGACGCGGTCCGCAATATCTTTATCTGTCATGATGGTCGCCGGGTTGGAGTTTAAGAGGACGACTTCCAGTCCTTCCTCTTTCAGGGAACGGCAGGCCTGTGTACCCGCGTAGTCAAACTCCGCCGCCTGTCCGATGACGATCGGACCGGAACCGATGACCAGTACTTTCTTGATGCTTAAATCTCTAGGCATTATTTCGCTCCTCCCATCATCTCAATGAATCTGTCGAACAGGTAGCCGGAGTCCTGCGGTCCGGGGCATGCCTCCGGATGGAACTGCACAGTAAAAATGTTCTTTCCAATATAGGCAAGGCCCTCATTCGTCCCGTCATTTACATTTCTGAATGCCGGAACCGCCACGTTCGGATCTACGGATTCTTCATCCACAACATAACCATGGTTCTGGGAAGAAATGTACACTCTCCCGGTATCCAGGTCTTTGACCGGATGGTTGCCGCCGCGGTGCCCGTATTTCAGCTTGTGTGTGGACGCACCTGTAGCAAGCGCCATCAGCTGATGTCCGAGACAGATGGCAAAGATCGGGATCTCTGTATTGTACAGCTTTCTGATTTCTTCGATGATAGATGTGCAGTCTGCCGGGTCTCCGGGGCCGTTTGACAACATGATGCCGTCGGGATCGGAAGAAATGATCTCCTCCGCAGTTGTGTGCGCCGGGTAAACCGTCACTTCACAGCCGCGCTGATTCAGTGAATTCGCGATATTGTTCTTGGCGCCGAGGTCAAGAAGCGCGACCTTCGGTCCGTTTCCTTCAAGAACATATTTTTCAGAACATGTGACTTTTGATACAACGTCGCCTACCGTATAGGCCTTGAGTTTCGGCAGGATCTCATCCAGATCATAATCCTCATTGGTCGTGATCATGCCGTTCATCGTACCCTTCTCCCTGAGGATCTTGGTAAGCGCGCGGGTGTCGATCCCCGCGATGCCCGGGATATCCTGTTTCTCAAGGAAATCCTGGATCGTGCCTTCGCACCGGAAGTTGCTGGGCATCCGTGACAACTCCCTTACAATATATCCGTCCGGCCATGCCTTCTTTGACTCCATGTCCGGTGTAATGCCGTAATTTCCGATCAGGGGATAGGTCATAACGACCGCCTGCCCTGCGTAGGATGGGTCTGTGAGCACCTCGAGATAACCTGTCATGGACGTATTAAATACGATCTCGCTGATACAGTCCCGCGTGGAACCAATGCTTGTTCCCGTGAATACGGTACCGTCTTCCAATATTAGAAACGCTTTCATCTGTTCACCTTCCCTTTGTATGATTCATTAGCAGCTGATCTGAGAACCGGTGTGCCGTTACATAGCAAAGGCACTCTTGGAGTCTTTTGATCCCAGAGCGCCCTCGTTCTCAAATTGTAAAGATTATACTACAACTGAACATATAATTCAACAGATAAATCCTCCGAAAATATTCAGAAATGCTTCTAAATATTCAGAACTGTCACTGATAATTCCAGAAAACGATGATTTTATTATGTGCAGCATCTTCAATATATGTGTATTTCACCTGTTCAAGGCCATGCTGCCGTCCCACTGTCCGCGCCGCTTCCGGGAACAGTTCGCCGATCAGCCCGTCCCGTGCCTGTCCGTATGCTTCCGATGAGGAAAATTTACACGTAAATGTATCATTTCCGGCACTAATGCTGTCATTCATAGCATTCAGGATAGCCTGCGGGTCATAGGCGTCATAATACATGCCATGCATCCGGTAATAATTCAGATCATCCGATGTGCAGGCCGGATAGGGCACGCCGTCCATCGGCGTGTGGTCAGCCAGGATCTGTTTATCCGTACAGCACAGATAATCGTAATAAATGATATCCGGCGGCAGATCCTCCCCGCTCTCCGCGCCCAGGAATACCGGATCGCCGAACGTTGCATCCACATGATAATATCTGCCGTCACATTTCACGATATTCCAGGCATGGGCCTCCTGATCCTGTGCGGTGCCGACCACATAGATACAGTCGATCCCGAGCCGGTCCAGAAGATACTGGACCGCCCGTGAATATCCCGCGCACACGGAACGCTTTCTCACAAGCGCACTGTAGATATTCTGGTTATCCTGCGCATTTTCATCATAATCCACCGTATTGACCAGATATTCAAACACAATCCGGATTTTGTCATATTCCGAAGCATCCGCCGGTATGCCCGACAGACATTCCGAAGCAGCGGCTTCAATCTCCGCGCTGCGCTGTGCTCTGTCCTCTTCCGAGCAGATATATGCAGGGTAAAATTCTGTATAATCCCTGTATACCGTCATCTGGCAGCTGCCCAGGCACCAGAAAAGTTCCGGGCAGTCGTAGAGGATTGCCTCATAGACTTTTTCCGGCAGATCATCCCGGTCCGCGTCCAGCCGGATCGTCGTCTCCATCTCCCGCAGTCCATAGAGCAGTTCTCTGTAGATCAGCCGGTTCTTCTCATCCAGCTGCTGATAATAAAATCCACCGGCCACCTCTTCCTCCGGCACAGCAGACTCCGGTTCTTCCGGGGTTTCTGCCTCCAGTACATGGACCGCATTTTCCACATTTTCATGGAACGTCTCGGTCACGTTCCCGCCGAACGTCGCCACAGCCCATGGTATTCCCGTGGCTGCGCCTGCGCACAGGATCACAAAGGCTGCCAGTCCGAAGATACAGCCGTTCCTCTTCCGTCTTCCTGTTCTCTGTCTTCTTCTCCGATAGGTCATGTTTCCCCTTTCCTGTGCCTTCTCAGGTCAGTTCTGCGATCCGTGATACTCCGACATAGATTTCCGATATTTTATACCATGTGGGATAATCCGCCTTGCCCGTTGCAGGCAGGCCGAACACAGACTGGAATTCTCTTACTGCATTTGCCGTAGCCGGTCCGTAGATGCCGTCTGCCGTGATCTTTAGCAGAGCCGGATATGCATCGGCGATCACGTTGAGCTGTTCCTGCATCTGCCTGACCTTCTCGCCTGATGAGCCGGACTCCAGCGTATACCCCGGCCAGGACGCCGGTATGCCCGATATTTCTTCCGCCGAGTTGATATACATATCATCCCCGTAGAAATACCGGAGGATTTCGATCGGTGAATATCCCTGGTCGCCCAGTTCTTTTGATCCCCACTGAGTCATCCAGTCCGGACAGGTTACTTTCCGCCCGTCGCAGTACTGGGTAAGGATCGGCTGACGGACATTCGGACGCGACAGATAGGATGCAAAAAGTTCGTCCACGATCACGGATATGGTATCGTAGATGTTCCGTTCAGGGATCCATTTATGGTCGAAAGCCGTTGAGGATGTGATCGTAAAATCATACCCCCTGTTGCGGTACCATTCCGTATACACCCGATTCAGAGTAAAGGACATGATCGCCAGCACATTTGCCCGGATCGTATCCGCCGGCCAGGTTGCATAGATCTCGCTTGACGCTACATTTTTGATGTAATCCTTATATTTCACATAATAATCTCTGGCTGTATTGTCTCTGGGCGAGCCGTCATGCACAATAATATACTCCGGAACCACCACCCGGCTGAGTACGATCTCACCCGACTCATTGACCGGCTTGATCTCTGCCTCCGAGATCTTTGGGGGATACGAGGCATATAATGTGTGGGCCGGGATAACAAACACTTCTTCCTCTTCCCCGCCCGTACCGTCCGGCTGCATCCGCACATTCTGCAAGGCCTTTACATCTGCAAGGATTTCTGTACCGGCGATGCTCACCGGTTCAAATCCCGGCGCGCTGATGTCCAGTGTATATTCTGAATAAGGCTGCCGCTCGTTCTCCGGATCCAAGCTCCATTCTGCAGGCGGCGCATCCAGTGTGAGTACTTCGCTCTGTCCCGAACTGTCTGTAACAATCTGTTCCAGCGTCTGTTCCGGGACTCCGGTATACGAAATGGAAACCAGCGCCCCCTGCACCGGCCGGGAATCCGCAGCCGACGTCACATTGATCTGGAGCATTCCCTTCCCCGCTGCCTGATCCTGCATTGCATGTATATGTTCCATATAAGAAATCCCCCGCATATATCTGATATGTCTAATTATATATGCGGAGGAAAATGTTTAGAACAGTTTGATTATATCATTGAACAGGATCACGACCATGAAGGTCATCAGCAGCGCAAAACCCGCGAAATGGACCATGCCCTCTTTCTCTGGCGGAACTCTCCTGCGGCGCACAGCCTCCACAAACAGGAACAGCAGCCTGCCTCCGTCCAGCGCCGGTATCGGGAGCAGATTCATCACGCCCAGATTTGCCGACAGGAGCGTTCCGAAATTCATAAGGCTCAGCACGACTGCCAGTACTCCGGCAGGAGCGGCAGTCCGATATACTTCATCCGCCACCGCTGCCATCCCGACCGGACCGGACATATCCCGGAGTCCCACCTGTCCGGTCACGAGCATACGGAGACTATCTACGGTGTAAGTCATCCAGTACTGAAGTTTATAGAATCCATACTGCATCGAACCAGAGATGCCGGGATACTCCATCTCTCCCCCGATCACGCCGAGCATCGGGGCCGCATCTCCCTCCAGCATTCTCGGTTCAAGCCGCACTGTATACGTCTCGCCGCTGCGCTCATAGGTGATCTCATATGATGTTTCGTCCGGATGCGTCAGCGTATACAGACTGATATCGTCCCAGAAATGCACCTTTCTGCCATTGATCTCCGTGATCACATCTCCGGCCTTGAGGCCTTCTTCCTGTGCGGAATACCCGGCAGGCACGTCAGTAAGCTCCGCTGTGCGGTAGCCTGACACACTGATCAGGATCACGCAGAAGATCCACGCAAGGATCAGATTGAACACCGGCCCTGCAGCGATCACAGATATCCTTGCCCACACGGACTTGCTGTTAAAGCTTCCCTCCGACCTGTCATCAGCGTCATCCTCGCCCATCATGCAGGCGCCGCCGAACGGAAGCAGCTTCAGGCTGAACAGTGTCCCGCCGATCTTTTTCCCGACCAGAGTCGGTCCCAGACCCAGGGAGAACTCATCCACCCGGATGCCGTTTGCCTTGGCCAGCACAAAGTGTCCCAGTTCATGGAAAAATATAACAAATCCGATCAATAAGATCGCAATGATTATCCCCATATATTACCACCTGTTTTTAATAAATTCATATGTCTCCTGCTCGGTCTTTAGTATCTCTTCCACGTCCGGATCCTCGATATTCCGGTGATTCTCCATACACGCCTGAATGATCTCCGGGATCTGGAGATAACGGATCTTCCGGTCCAGGAAGAGCGCAACCGCTTTCTCATTGGCCGCATTAAACACCGTCGGCAGAGAGCCGCCGGTGCGCCCCGCCTCGATTGCCAGCTTCAGGCCGTAGAACGTCTCCATATCCGGCTTCTCGAATGTGATCTGTGCAAGCGTTCCGAAATCCAGCCGGTCGCCCGGCAGGTATCTGCGTTCCGGATAGTACAGCGCATACTGGATCGGCAGCTTCATATCCGGCGTCCCAAGCTGGGCGATCACCGCTCCGTCTTCATACTCCACCATAGAGTGGATAATGCTCTGCGGCTGAACGACTACCTGGATCTGATCGACCGTCACTCCGAAGAGCCACTTGGCCTCGATCACTTCCAGTCCTTTGTTGACCATGGTAGAGGAGTCAATGGTGATCTTCCGGCCCATCGCCCAGTTCGGATGCTTCAGCGCATCCTCCACCCGGATGTTTTCCAGTTCTTCCCGTTTCTTTCCACGGAACGGCCCGCCGGAAGCAGTGAGGAGGATCTTATGAAGTGCTTTCTCCTGTCCGCCCTGAAGAGACTGGAAAATGGCGCTGTGCTCGCTGTCCACAGGAAGGATGGACACATGATATTGTTCCGCAAGGGGCATGATAATATGCCCGGCCGTCACCAGCGTCTCTTTATTGGCCAGGGCGATATCCTTTCCTGCCCGGATTGCCTCGATGGTCGGCAGGATCCCGATCATCCCCACAATGGCTGTCACCAGGATCTCTGATTCTTTTTCCGCCGCAACCGCCAGAAGTCCGTCCATCCCGGAAAGGATTTCCACCTGCAGATCCCGCACACGGGTTTTAAGTTCCGCTGCAAGCTCTTCGCTCCACACCGCTGCAAGCTTCGGTGTGAATTCCCGGATCTGCTGTTCCAGCAGATCAATATTGCGGCCGGCCGCCAGTGCAGTTACTTCGATATCTTTATTTGTCCTTACGATCTCCAGCGTCTGCGTGCCGATCGAACCGGTCGATCCCAGAATGGCTATTTTTTTCATTTACACATACACCTCATCTTTAATGTACAGCCGTGAGGATCTTCTGTCAGATCCCGGCTGCTGTATTTTAACGGTCACAGTAAGACTGCAAGATAATATATGATCGGCGCAGTAAAAATGACACTGTCAAACCGGTCCAGGATCCCGCCGTGTCCGGGGATCAGCTTTCCGTAATCCTTAATATTATGATACCGCTTGATCGCTGATGCAGCCAGATCTCCGATCTGGGAGATCGCCCCGCCTGCAGCACCGATGATCACGTAAGTCAGCATGTCCGCGTCTGCATTTCCCCAGCGGTTGATAGCCAGGGCATAGAGTGCGCCGATAAGCGCAGCGCCCAGGATCCCGCCGATGCCTCCTTCCACAGATTTCTTCGGACTTAAGACCGGCGCCATTTTATGCTTTCCGATCAGCATACCCACGCAGTACGCACATGTATCGCATCCCCAGGAACAGACAAAGACCAGCCATACCGTGAAGATCCCGCCTTCCAGGATACGGGTCTGATAAATATAGGAAAGCATCACCGCCACATAAAACATCCCGAAGAAGGCAGCAAATATCTGCTGGGTATTATATTTCGGATATGCAAACACAAGCGCCGCCATCTCACAGATGAGGAACGCCATAAACAGCAGCATGAACCAGGTCTGCTTTTCCCCCGGAAGCTGCGCCTCAAAATACACCAGGCCATAATAGGCAAGCGCCGCGATATAGCCGATCAGTCCGGGCGGTTTCTTCTCGATCCCGAATACTTTGTAGAGCTCCGTCATGCCGATCAGACTGATCAGAAGCAGGATAAAGAAAAGAACATTTCCTCCTGTGATCAGCGTGACCAGAGCGATGATCATCAGCAGGATCCCGCTCAATAACCGTGTTCTGAACATTTCTTACGCCTCCTCTACTCCACCGAATCTCCGGTGCCTGTGATTGTACTCTTCAATGGCTTTAACCAGTTCTTCTTTCGTGAAATCAGGCCACGGCACATCGGTAAAATAAAATTCCGAATAGGCCAGCTGCCAGAGCAGATAGTTGGACAGCCGCTGCTCGCCGCTGGTCCGGATCATGAGGTCCGGATCCGGGATATCATGTGTATCCAGATAAGACTCGAACACACTCTCATCGATCTCTCCGGCTGTTATCTTTCCTGCCGCACAGTCTGCAGCCAGCTTCCTCGCCGCCCGGGTGATCTCATCCCGGCTTCCGTAATTAAGGGCAATGGTAAAATTAAGGCCGCCGTTATCGACTGTCGCCTCCTCCAGTTCGCGGATCCGATTCTTAATATCATCATCCAGAGGCTCGATATCTCCGATCACACGGATCTTCATGTCATTTTTTGCGGCCGTCTTCAGGCAGGTTTTCATATAATTGCGTAAAAGCTTCATAAGCGCCGCCACTTCACTGTCCGGACGATTCCAGTTCTCTGTTGAAAAAGCGTAGACCGTCAGGTATTTGATGCCCATGCGCCAGGCCTCCTCACAGATCCGCTCTACATTCTTGCTGCCCTGGGCATGCCCGTAATTGCGGGGCATTCCTTTCGCCTTTGCCCAGCGCCCGTTTCCATCCAATATGATTGCAATATGCTGTGGTACTTTCATCACATTTCCCTCTCATTTTCCGCACGTTCCGGACTGACCGGAGCGGCACTGGAAAGGGGGCTTAAAAATCCAAGCCCCCTTCTCTTATACTGTCATGATCTCTTTTGATTTC
>DWVL01000022.1 GCA_019120275.1 Candidatus Mediterraneibacter excrementavium
GGCAACAACAACGAAAGGTACACAGCAGAAACGACGATCCAAGGGTGATGGATCTATCTTTAAAAATAAGAGAGGAGGATGGACAGCCCGATACAGAAAGAAAGGGCTACCGGATAAAGAATTTAGCGCACCCACCAAAGGAGAAGCGAAGAAACTACTGGATGAATGGAAGGTCAAGATTGCAATACAGGATGCTATCACCAGCAATATAAAAGTATGTGACTATGCTCAGAAATACCTTTATCGCAAATCACTTTACGTTGAGGCTGGTATATTTAAGCAGAGCAGCCTGGACCGTCTGGAAAGAACATATAACACTCATATACGGGATACAGAAGCAGCACGGCTGTCTTTCAACAACTTGACCGCTGACGATATTACACAGACAATCAATGCAAATAAAGATACTTTGAGCTATTCGTCCATTAAAAAAATCTATCTCTTTTGGTCAGCAATGATAAAGCACGCAAAAAATATGGGCGAGCTCCCGAATAACTACTCAATCATGAATTCCGTTATTATGCCGGCAGAGAATTCTCTGCCCGTGGAAACAAAAGAGATTGAGATTATAGATGAGAAGGATATTCCAATCATCGAGGAGATCGCAATGATGCCCAGTCCTAACCGGAATGAACGCTTCCTTTACCGATATGGTCCGGCTATTGTATTCCTTTTGAATACCGGTCTGAGAGGAGGTGAACTTCTTGCATTAGGAAAATCAAAAATTATTTGGAAAGATTCGCGTCGCTATGTCAAAATCAATAAAACTTTAAGTCGTGTAAAAAACCGCGACAAGGACGCAAAAACAAAAACTAAATTGGTTCTTACAGATCCAAAGTATCCGAACAGCGTTAGAATAGTTCCTCTAAATAAAAAAGCTGATTTTTGTCTTCAGTGTATGCTTGAGCTATACGATACAAACTATTTTGAGAAAGATTTAATTCTTGCGACTCAAAATCATATCAGCCCAACGTTACAAAACATAAGGAATACTTTAGTCAAAATATGCAGAAGAGCAGGAATCCAGGAATATTCCCTCCATGCTCTCAGACATACGTTTGCGACTAATATTGTCCGAAAAACAACTAATATGGGTGAGCTGAAAGATGCGGCGGAATTATTAGGTGACAGCTATGATGTAGTTATAAAGACTTACTTTCATACTGACTCACAAAAGAAAGTGGATCTGGTGGATGCAATTGCATAAATCCGTCCACCTTATCGTCCACCTTATGAACCGATTTTATTCGATTTTATGCGGTTTCTGGCGGTCTTAAGTTTAAAATTTTTTGTTGGAATGAGTTTAGAAAAGGTGATACAAGAAAAATATTTTTGTTGGTCAAAAAAAATCTGCCACCTTATTTTTTTACAAACCTTGAAAAATAAAAAGAACCCGAAAAACGTTGATTTTCCGGGCTTTTTGAGAGGCGCAGACCGGATTTGAACCGGTGCATCAGGGTGTTGCAGACCCACGCCTTACCGCTTGGCTACTGCGCCATGATTATAAAATATGGTATAGATTTGTCAAAGTTCTGGCACATAACTGAGTGGGGTAGTTCTGGTGTTGCAGACCCACGCCTTACCACTTGGCTACTGCGCCTTGAGTATGAGCACTTAGTGCCTGTCTTTCAGGCACTTACGTGCGATCCATGTCGCCGCCGTTAGCGAGGTTTTCTCAAGCTTACCAGGCGACTGAGTATGAGCACTTAGCGACCGTCCTTTTGTCGCTTACGTGAAGAAGTATACCAGAGTCCGGTCTGTTCGTCAAGGCAGGGCCGGCGGATTTTCCCCGCCGGCTCCGGCCTCTTTTTTCCATTTAACTTATCTTCTGTCTTCTTCCCACTCCAGGATCCTGCCGCTGTCCGCATCGATCTCGAAGTCGTATTCGATCCCATTGTAAATGACATCGCCTTCGTATTTGTATCTTCCGTCATCGCAGTCAAGTTCGATCCGCACATCCTGCTCCGCTGCCCCGGATACTTTTCCAAGCACCGTCTTCACGGCTTCATCTCTGCTGACTGCTACATTCGCATTTGCCGTCCGGTTCCGGTCATCCCTGTCGTCGTCATCCCAGCGTTCCACATCCGTGCTTATGATCCGTCCGCTCCGGGCATCGATCTCGTAATCATATTCAATCTCCGCCGCGTCGAACCTTACTTCATATACGAGCATTCCGTCGTCCCGGTCCATGGTCACCCGGATCCTTGACGCATCCGCTTCATTTACACCCGCATCCGCCAGTGCGGTCTGCAGCGCCGCCTCTTTCTTCTCATCCTCTGTTGCCGCCGGCTGCACTGTCTGCTGCGCCGCCTGGTCTGCATTTGTCATCTCATTCCGGTCATCATACTGGTCAGCGTACTGGTCATCAAACCGGTCGTCCCGGTCGTCATACACTTCCCCGGACTGTACGGCCGTCTGCTGAGCTCCGTTTCCCTGTCCTGTCATCTGCCCCGCCGCGTCTGCGTTTCTCTGTGCACCTCCGCATCCTGTCATAATCCCTGCTGTCAGTCCTGCGATCGCTGCTAATACTGCTAATTTCTTCATGTTGATTTCTCCCTTCTTATAAGTGAATTTTATTTTGTTTTTGTTTTGTTGATATCACTATAAGAGAGAAACATTAAACGAACATTAAAGGAAACAACTTTTTTTATTTTTTTCATTTTCTTCCCGCGCCGGAAAATAAAAGGCAAATTCACTGCCCTTTCCGGCCTCGCTGGTCACCGACACATCGCCGCCATGGGCATGCGCGATCCACCGCACCATGGAAAGCCCCAACCCGGAATGGCTGGTCTCCGTCCGGGAGCTGTCCACCCGGTAGAACCGTTCCCATACGCGGGGCAGGTCCTCCGCCGCGATCCCGACGCCGTAATCCCTCACCCGGCCGCGGACTTCCCCGTCCCGTTCCTCCAGGATCACTTCCACTTTGCCGCCGTCATGACTGTACCGCACGGCGTTGGACAGCAGATTGGATACCATGCGGATATAAAGGGTCTCGTCCGCATCCGCCTCCACGCCCGGGCTGATCCGGCTTTCGATCCGGATGCCGCGGCCTGAGCCGTCGGCCAGCATCTGCTGTTCTTCTATGATCATTTCCGTCAGTTCACTTAAGTCGAGCCGTTCCCGGTGGATGGGCTGCCGCCCCTGGTCCGCCCTGGACAGGAAGAGAAGCTGGCTGATCATATCCGACATGCCTGCCGCCTTGCGCCGGATCAGCGCAAGCTGGCTCCTCTGCTCCTCTGTCAGGCTCTCATCCGAAAGCATAGCGTCGCACTGGGCCAGGATCACACTCACCGGCGTGCGCAGTTCATGGGATGCATCGGATGTAAACTGCTGCTCCCGCCGGAAGACTTCTTCCAGTTCTTCCAGCATCCCGTCAAACGTCTCCGCCAGCGCATAGAACTCATCCCGGTGAACAGGCGCCTTCCCGTTATCTGCGTCTGTCAGGCCGACCCTCCGGGACAGGTCCGCATCCGACCGGATCTCCTTCACCGTCCCCGTGATCCGACGCACCGGCAGGAGCACCCGCCGGGTGAACCGGTAACCGATCAATGCCGTCGCCAGCACCATCAGCGGGAGAAGGATCAGCGCCAGGCGCACCGTCACCGCGAAGCTCTCCTCCGCATCCGTCACCGAAGTCACGCCCCGCACATACACCGTCAGATCATCAGAAAGCCGACAGGACATATCATACACATACCATTCCCTGCTGCCGTCCCGGATCGTCCGCATTTCCCCGTCCGAAAGCTCCGGCTGCGCGCGGAACCCGTGGGGCAGCCGCCCATACATGAAGTACATCCCCTCATTATACATGGCAAGATAAACGTCATGGGAAACCGAATAGAAATCCGAATCCAGCCGGATCTCATCCCCCCGCAGGTCAATATTCTCGATGCTCTCCTGCACCCGCTGCGTAAGCCTCGCCTGGACAGAGGACAGCATTTCCCTGCTGCTCAGTGAAAACAGGATCGTCAGCGCCGCACAGGTCAGAAGCACCATAAAAAATGTATATAATAACGTCAGTTTTACTTTCAGTGATAGTTTCTTCATTTCTTCTCCGCTCTCAGCACATAGCCCGCGCCGCGCACCGTATGGATCAGCTTCTCATCGTATCCCTCATCGATCTTCCTGCGCAGATACCGGATATAAACGTCGATCACATTGGAGCCGCCCGCGTAGTCGAAGTTCCACAGATGCTGCTCCAGCCGCTCCCTTGACAGGACGATCCCTTCATTCTGGACCATGTACCGCAGCAGCGCGAACTCCTTTCCCGACAGACGGATCATTTTCCCGCCGCGGCTCACATCCTGCGTATCCATGTGGACTTCCAAATCCCCCACCCGGTAACAGGTCTTCGGCGTCTCCGCCGGTTTGCGCAGCAGCACCCGGATCCGCGCCAGCAGCTCCTCGAAGGCGAAAGGCTTCACCAGATAGTCATTGGCCCCCGCATCCAGCCCGGCCACCCGGTCTTCGATGCTGTCCTTCGCCGTCAGCAGGATCACCGGCGTGGCGTCATTGCGCCGCCGCATCTTCCGCAGTACTGTCAGGCCGTCCGTCCCCGGCATCATGATATCCAGCACCACCGCATCGTACTCCGCGCTCTCCAGATACTCCAGCGCCTCCTGCCCGTCGTAGCAGGAATCCACACTGTAATGCTCCTCTTTAAGCCGCCCAGTAATGATCCGGTTCAGGTCCTTTTCATCCTCTGCGATCAGTATCCTCATCCTTCATGCCCTCCGTTCCGTCAATCTGGTATCATTGTATCATCTTGACAAGGCCGAGTACAGATAATATGCTGAAAATACGGAATGAACAGCCCGGATATGCCCGGCTGTAATATAAAGAAAGAGGTGCATCTGTTATGAAAGGATCCGATACCGCGCGCGGCCTGGCCGCATTTCTGGAAGGCAGCCCTTCCTGCTTCCACGCCGTTGCAAACATGCGGGATGAATTATTAAAGAATGGATTTACAGAATTACAAGAAAATCAGAAATGGCAGCTCCGCCCCGACGGAAAATATTTCGTCACACGGAACGGCTCCGCCCTGATCGCATTTACCATACCGGACGAAAATTTCACGGCTTTCCGCATCATCGCCAGCCACAGCGACTCCCCCTCCTTCAAAATCAAGGAGAACCCGGAGCTGGAGACGGACGGACATTACATCCGGCTCAATACCGAGCGCTACGGCGGCATGCTCTGCGCGCCCTGGTTCGACCGGCCGCTCTCCGTCGCAGGCCGCGTCATCGTCAAAGATCCGGCTGACGATACATTTCACACAAAGCTCGTCAATATCGGCCGGGACCTCCTGCTGATCCCGAGCCTGGCCATCCACATGAACCGGGAGGCCAACAACGGCTATAAATATGATATGAAGAAAGACCTGCTGCCCCTCTACGGCACCCTGTCCGGCAAAGATACATTTATGAAAACCGTGGCAGAGGCCGCCGGCGTAAATGAAGACGAGATCCTGGGGCACGACCTCTTCCTCTACAACCGGGAAAAAGCCAGCGTCTGGGGCGCGTCCGGGGAGTTCATCTCCTGCGGCCGGCTCGACGACCTGCAGTGCGCCTACGCCTCCCTTCGCGGGTTCCTCACCGGAAAGAAAGAAACATATGCCGCCGTCCACTGCGTGCTGGACAACGAAGAAACCGGCAGCACAACAAAACAGGGCGCTGCATCCACCTTCCTGTCAGATACGCTGGAGCGGATCTGCGGCTGCCTGGACTTTAGCCGCGAAGACTACCTCATCCGCCTGTCAGAAAGCTTCATGCTCTCCGCAGACAATGCCCACGCCGTACACCCGAACCATCCGGACAAAGCCGATCCATCCAACCGGCCCTATCTCAACGAAGGCATCGTGCTGAAATTCAACGCCAGCCAGAAATACTGCACTGACGGCATCTCCGCCGCCATGTTCCGGGATGTCTGCAAAAAAGCCGGCGTCCCGATCCAGACCTTCTCCAACCGGTCCGATATGGCGGGCGGATCCACCCTCGGCAACATCGCCAGCACGCATGTGGCCGTCAGCACCGCGGACATCGGCCTGCCCCAGCTGGCCATGCACTCGCCCTACGAGACGGCAGGCGTGACGGATACAGAATATCTCATCCGCGCCGCAGCGGAATTCTTCGCATGACCGGAGGCGCCGGTCTGCAAATACCGGTGCA
>DWVL01000023.1 GCA_019120275.1 Candidatus Mediterraneibacter excrementavium
CAAGCGTGGTCTTATCACAGAAGAAGAGCGTTACAAAGAAGTCGTAGAGACATGGAAGGCGACCGACGACAAGCTGACGGACGCACTGCTTTCCGGTCTGGACAAATACAACAACATCTTCATGATGGCGGATTCCGGAGCCCGTGGTTCTGACAAGCAGATCAAGCAGCTTGCCGGCATGCGAGGCCTGATGGCGGATACGACAGGACGTACCATCGAGCTGCCGATCAAGTCCAACTTCCGTGAAGGTCTGGACGTACTGGAATACTTCATGTCCGCCCACGGCGCGCGTAAAGGTCTGTCCGATACGGCGCTGCGTACGGCCGACTCCGGTTACCTGACCAGACGTCTGGTGGACGTATCACAGCAGCTGATCATCCATGATACAGACTGCGTGGGACCGGATGAGGAAATCCCGGGCATGTATGTACATGCGTTCACGGACGGAAATGAAGAGATCGAGAGCCTGCAGGACCGTATCACAGGGCGTGTATCCTGCGAGGATATCAAAGATCAGGACGGCAACATCCTTGTAAAGAAGAATCATATGATTACACCCCGCCGTGCAGAGCGCGTGATGAAGAAAGGTGTGGATGAGAACGGTGAGCCGCTGAAGAAAGTGAAAATCCGTACGATCCTTACCTGCCGCTGCAAGAACGGCGTCTGCGCGAAGTGCTACGGCGCGAACATGGCGACCGGAGAAGTGGTACAGGTGGGCGAGGCAGTCGGAATCATCGCGGCACAGTCCATCGGTGAGCCGGGTACCCAGCTGACCATGCGTACGTTCCACACCGGTGGTGTGGCCGGCGACGATATCACACAGGGTCTTCCCCGTGTCGAGGAGCTTTTCGAGGCCAGAAAGCCGAAGGGTCTTGCGATCATCACAGAGTTTGCCGGAAAAGCGACCATCAGCGATACCAAGAAGAAGCGCGAAGTCATCGTTACCAACGACGAGACAGGCGAGTCCAAGGCGTACCTTATCCCGTACGGATCCCGCATCAAGATCCAGGATGGCGATATCCTGGAGGCCGGAGACGAGCTTACAGAAGGTAGCGTGAATCCGCATGATATCCTGAAGATCAAGGGACTGCGTGCCGCACAGGACTACATGCTCCGCGAGGTACAGCGTGTATACCGTCTCCAGGGTGTTGATATCAATGATAAGCATATCGAGGTTATCGTGCGCCAGATGCTGAAGAAAGTACGCATCGAGGAGAAGGGCGATTCCGAATTCCTTCCGGGCACTATGGTCGATGTGCTTGAGTTCGAGGATGTGAACAAACAGCTTGAAGAGGAAGGCAAAGAGCCGGCTACGGGCGAGCAGATCATGCTCGGTATCACGAAGGCGTCTCTTGCAACCGATTCCTTCCTGTCAGCCGCATCCTTCCAGGAGACCACGAAGGTCCTGACAGAAGCTGCGATCAAGGGCAAGGTAGACCACCTTGCAGGTCTGAAAGAGAACGTCATCATCGGTAAACATATCCCGGCTGGTACGGGTATGAAGAAATACCGTGAAGTGGAACTTAACACAGACGCTAATCTGGAACAGCAGGAACTGATGCTGGATCTTGACGATGAACAGGAATCAGATGCTGCAGAATTGCAGGAAGCTGAAGAAGAAACAGCTGTTGCAGGTGAGGCGGCAGAAACTGAGTCTGAGGAAACGGTGAATACAGAAGTATAAGAATAACAAAGACGGTCAATCTTTTTAAAGAGATTGACCGTCTTCTTCGTCTTCCGCCATCCGGTAGCCCACGCCGACTTCTGTGAAAATGTATTTCGGCTGTGCAGGGTCTGATTCAATCTTTCGACGGATATTTGCCATATTTACGCGGAGGATCTTATTGTCGTCATCCGCATATGGGCCCCATACGTCAGAAAGAATCGAGGCGTATGTGATCACTTTGCCTGAATTCTGTGCAAGGCAGGCAACGATTTTATATTCTATCGGGGTCAGGTGGATTTCATTCCCGTCAACAGTCAGAAGCCGGCGGGAGAAGTCAAGTACCATTCCGCCGTGCCGGTACGGGCGCAGATACAGGGTATCGTTTGTGCGCAGGCGGTTGCTGTGCCGCAGTGACGCCCTGATCCTCGCCAGCAGTTCCGAAGTGCCGAAAGGCTTGGTAATATAGTCGTCCGCGCCCAGATCGAGGGAGCGGACTTTATCTTTTTCTGCTGTACGTGCGGAGATTACGATGATCGGGATGCTCGTCCATGTACGGACCTCCTGGATGATCCGGTCTCCGTCCATATCCGGAAGTCCGAGATCCAGCAGGATGATATCGGGGCATTGGGAGCGGATGAGTTCCAGTCCCTGCGCTCCGGTATCTGCGCTGAGAACGCGGTAGTCCTGGTTCTTCAGTACTTTTCCCATAAATGTCAGGATGTTTTTTTCGTCTTCTATAATGAGCACGGTGCATTTAGACATCGTATCGATCCTCCTTTTCTTTTGGAAGCGTGAAGGTGAATTCGGCTCCGCCGGAATGGTTGGAAGCGCTGATCGTTCCGCCGTGCGCCTGTATGATTGTTTTACAGATCGACAGGCCGATCCCCATCCCTTTATGTCCGTCCGTTGTATCGGAATTGCGCTGCTGCCCGTCGAATATGTAGGGTATCCGAGCCTCGGATATTCCATTTCCGTAATCGCGTACGCTGAAAGATACGGAAGACGGAGAGTCGCTGATGATCAGGTCGGCCGGTTCGGTGCTCCCGGAATGGATGAATGCGTTTTCCAGAAGATTGATCAGGACCTGTTCGATCAGTGTGGGATCCATGGACAGCATGAGAAATGTCTCCGGCATCTGAACACGGATCCGGATATCCGGCAGCCGTTTGCGCAGGCGCTGGATCGCTTCAGAGACGACTTCTTCCACGATTTCAGGTGATTTTTTTACGCGGCTCCGGGCGCCTTCCTGATCACGTATCCGGGTGACCGTCAGCAGATTCTCTACCATGTTAAGGAGCCACTGGGAGTCTTCGCGTATGTTGGCCACCAGTTCGGTACGCTCCTCTTCGGAAAATTCCGGATAGTGATCCAGATAAGAAGTGGATGAACCGATGATGCCGGTCAGCGGGGTCCGCAGGTCGTGAGACACGGCGCGCAGCAGGTTGGCCCGCAGCTTTTCGCGCTCTGCTTCGGCGAGTTCTTTTTCACGTTCTGCGATTGCCTGGCGCTGGCGCTTCAGCGTGGTCGTTGTTGTACTGGTGATGAGTGAGATGGCCAGCATTCCGATGAAGGTAACAGGATAACCGTCCATATAAAAGTTAACCTTGAAATACGGATAAGAAAAGAAATAGTTCACCGCAATAACACAGAATAAGGAAGCGATGATCCCGTACAGATACCCGGATGTGTACAGGGCGGTAAGGATCAGGGCGAGAGAGTATATTACTGTGATATTGGCCACATTTTTATTGCCCAGGTAAAAGAAGGCAAAGGATATGGCAGTGGCGGCGGCAAGCAGCAGTATGGTGCATGCGGTCTCTTTTAAGCGTTTACTTCCCATAGGACATCAGTTTCCGGCATAAACAGCAAAGGAGAGCTGGTTATACCGGCTCTCCGTTTCTGTACTTTGCAAGAACATGCTGGATTCTCTCGTTGGGGCTCAGGATCGAACTGATCGAACCGTCATGATTCAGCGTGTCAATGATGAGAGCAATATATTTGCTCATGTCGCAGTTGATATAGTAAGGCTTGGACAGGAGTTCCGGCGTCTGATAGATCAGATTGGTGGTCAGGATGCCGGAGATGATACCGTCTTCATAAGCCTTGTCAAATTTATCCATCCCGTTTGTGAACAGACCGAAAGTAGCTGCAGCATAGATCCGTCTGGCTTTTCTGCGTTTCAGCTCGGTAGCTACATCAATGATGCTGTCGCCGGAGGAGATCATGTCATCGATCACGATCACATCTTTCCCTTCGACTGAACTTCCGAGGAATTCGTGTGCTACGATCGGATTGCGTCCGTTGACGATCCTTGTATAGTCACGGCGTTTGTAGAACATACCCATATCCAGTCCGAGGACATTGGCGAGATAGATGGCGCGGCTGGTCGCACCTTCATCCGGACTGATCGCCATCATGTGGTCGCTGTCGATCTGCAGGTCTTTGACCGTGCGCAGCAGGCCTTTGATAAACTGATATGTGGGAGATACTGTCTCGAATCCGCTCAGAGGGATCGCGTTCTGGACACGCGGGTCGTGCGCGTCAAAGGTGACGATATTTTCAACACCCATGCGCACAAGCTCCTGCAGAGCCAGCGCACAGTCCAGAGATTCACGGGAACTTCTTTTATGCTGGCGGCTCTCGTACAGGAAAGGCATGATCACGTTGATGCGGCGTCCTTTTCCGCCGACAGCTGCAATGATCCTCTTCAGATTCTGGAAATGATCATCAGGGGACATATGATTGATCTGGCCGGTCAGTGAATAGGTTACACTGTAGTTGCATACATCGACCATGATATAAAGGTCTTTGCCGCGGACAGATTCTTTAACGATTCCCTTGGCTTCTCCGGAACCAAAGCGCGGTACATCGGCTCTGATCATATATGTGTCCCTTTCATATCCGGCAAAAGCGGCATCGTCACGGTATTCATGGGCGCTTTCGTGACGCCATCTGACAAGATAATCGTCTACCTTTTTTCCCAGTTCCTCGCATCCGGTCAGGGCAATGAGCCCGAGGCTTCCTACCGGTATGTTTTCCAAGATTCGTTCTGTTCGGCGTACCATTAATGTTCCTCCCTGTGTTCTAACTTTTTCCTGATACGTATATCATCACCGATGATCTTCAATAAAGCGTAACTGCTGGTAATCCGTGAGAATGCGCGTTCTGTATAAAGATCCGCAATGGATTCCAGAGAAAGGTTCGTTGAGATGATCGTTGATTTCCTGTGTATGAGACGTTCGTTTATGCAGGTGAAAAACTGGGCTGAGATAAATGCATTTGTATATTCGCTGCCCAGGTCGTCAATGATCAGAAGATCGCAGTTGTAAATATAATCCGCCATGTTTCTGGCATCGGTATTGTCTTTTTCAAATTTGTTCTGCGCAAGGATATTAAAAAGCTGCGGAGCGGAAAAATAAATGACAGAATATTCCCGTTCCATGATCTCCCGGGCGATGCAGGTGGAGAGAAATGTTTTTCCGACTCCCACATTTCCATAGAAGAACAGATTCTGGAAATCCTGCCCGAAAGTATCAATAAACCGGCGGCAGATGTTCAGCGTATCTTCCATCATTGCGCGGGCGGAGCGCCCGGTCGTTTTATCATACTGTGAATTTGAATAAAAATCAAGGTTGAAATTATCGAAGGAAGCGTCGGTTGGGAATTCCTTCATATTTGACTGGTCATACAGAAGCCGGATCACGGCTTTCCGGAAGCAGTGGCATTTCTGGCTTCCGATGTATCCGGTGTCTTTACAGTCCGGGCACGTATAAACCGGCTCCAGATAATCTTCGGGAAAACCGGCAGAGACCAGCAGATCATGCTTGCTGCTGCGCAGGATCTCAAGTTCCTCTTTGAGAGAATCGAGAGCCTTGGCGTCACCGTTTAAAAGCCGTTTCCCGTACTGTACGGACAGAATGGAAATAGATTCATCTAATGACTTGAATTCGGGAAGCTTTTGGCAGACTTCCCTGTAACGGGCTGTCTGGATATCGTGATTGTTCAGGCGGGTGCGCTCATAATCACGCATGATCGCATAATACTGTGAATTCGTAAGTGCCATGGATATGCTCCTTTAATTACTGTTTAATAATTGTTCTTCCAGAGACTCCATATCATAGCTGCGCCGCTCAAAATTGTTCAGGTTCTTTGTCGCAGGCTTACCGGTATGGCGCGCGGAAGCTGTACGTTCCCGCTGATATTCGTCGTCAAGGCGCGCAATGTCCTGCAGAGAGCGGATGCGTTTATCATGCCATTTGTTCAGAATGGAATCCGCATATTCAAAACTCGGCTGATGTGTCGCCATGATCGTGCGCCTGCAGGCTTCTTCGATGATGTCTGCGGCAAAGCCGTAGTCCTCTGTCCATTTGCGGATATAGTCCATCTCTGATGCGGCCGGGCCGCGGTTTTTAATGCCGAATGCATTCAGGACCGTGTAGCAGCTCCGGCTGTACAGCATGGATTCTTCTTTGGCCTGTGCGACCGTCTCGATCCCTGCTTCAGCCCAGGAGAAAGCAACTTTCTGAATATAGTGCATGCTCTTATGCCCGCTCTCCACACAGGACTCCAGCAGGTATTCGATCAGATCCGCCGACATATGTAGTGTATCATAAAAATAAGTAATTGTGTCCATTTCTGTGTGAGTTAATGTTTTTCCCAGATACTGCTCTGCGATAAAGAGCAGGGATTTGATCTCTTTCTGTGCCCGGAACCGGTCGATCGGTACGGCTTTGCGCGGAGATCTGTCGCGCTGCGGTGCGGTTTCTTCAGATGCTTTTGCCGGAACTTCCGTTTTTGCAGAGGCAGATGCGGTCTTCTGCAGTTCCAGGCAGGTGATCCTGCCGTCAGAGTCCCGCTCAACACGGAGCAGGCCCTCTTTCTCCCAGTAACGGAAGGCGCGGAGCACATCATTTTCTGTGTTATTCAGGCAGTCCGCGATCGTAGATATAGTGATCGAGGAACAGGGATCGTCCAGATGACGGAGCAGGAAAAGATAGACTTTTACAAATTCGCCATTAGCATCGACCATATAATTGTCGATAAAATCGTTCGGAAGCAGTGTCGCGTTCGTCTGGAATTTATTTTTTAATGTTAAAGTCTTCATAGTCTCTTCTTCTCCCGGTGATAAAGTGTAAAATAGAAAGCGGTCCGGACAGACCGCCTTCCGTTCTTAAATTAATATATCATCTTACAGCCGGGTTAAAAAGGATTTTTTCGTGGGTAAATCCCGCTTTTTTGTAGATAACTGTGTGCAGAACTTGTGGATAACTCCGGATATGCCTGTAAACAGCGGGACTGCACGGTGGAAAAGTTATCCTGGACAGATCATCTCAGAAGATCTTCACCTACCGTCACGATATCGCCCGCGCCCATGGTAATGAGCATGTCGCCGGGTTTACAGTTCTCTTTCAGAAATGTTTCGATTTCGGCGAAGGACGGGAAATAATGCGTATCGGTCCCCAGTTTTCTGACTTCTTCTGCCAGGTCTGCAGAAGAGATCCCGAGCGTGTCTGTTTCCCGTGCTGCGTAAATGTCTGCAAGGACCAGATGATCCGCATGGGAAAGCGCCTCGGCAAATTCATGAAAGAATGCTTTGGTACGGGTGTAGGTATGGGGCTGGAATACACACCACAGTTTTTCGTGCGGATAATGTTTTGCGGCTTTTAAGGTGGCTTCGATCTCGGTCGGATGGTGTGCATAGTCGTCTACGACAGTGACGCCGCTGAACTCGCCTTTATACTCAAACCGGCGGTCCGTACCGGAGAAGGAGAGAAGTCCTTTCTTCGTGATATCCATGGAAATGCCCAGCAGGTCTGCCACCGCAATGGCGGAGAGTGCATTGGATACATTGTGGTCGCCGGTTACGGACAGAGTGATGTGATCCGTATGCTCACCGTGCTTCAGAAGATCAAAAGCGACGTGCCCGTTTTCATCATAGGTTATATTCTCCGCACTGTAATCGGAATCCGGCGCAGAACCGTAGGTGATGACATTGCAGTTCAGTCCTTCATAGATCTCCTGATAATCATCGATATCACTGTTGATGACCAGCGTGCCGTCTTCTGGAAGGAGTTCTGCGAACTGACGGAAAGAATGACGGATATCTTCCAGATCTTTGAAGAAGTCGAGATGATCCTCCTCGATATTCAGGATCACGCTGATCTTCGGAAAGAAATGAAGGAAGCTGTTGGTATACTCACATGCTTCTGTGATAAATGTCTCGGATCCGCCAACGCGGATGTTGCCGCCGATCGCCTTGAGAATACCGCCGACAGAGATGGTCGGATCCACATCGCCCGTCAGAAGGATATGGGAGATCATGGAAGTCGTTGTTGTCTTGCCGTGCGTACCGGATACGGCGATCGGAGTTTTATAATTCTTCATCAGCTGTCCCAGAAGTTCCGCGCGGGTCAGCATCGGGATCTTCTGAGCTACGGCTTCGATCAGTTCGGGATTGGCGCGGTTGATCGCGGCTGTGTAGACCACGCAGTCGATGTCCGGCGTGATGTTTTCCGCTTTCTGTCCGTAGGCGATCCGTGCCCCCTCGGATTCCAGTTTCTTCGTCAGGGCGGATTCTTTTGAGTCGGATCCGGATACCGTGAAGCCTTCTTCAAGAAGGATCTCGGCCAGTCCGCTCATGCTGATCCCGCCGATACCGATAAAATGGATATGGATCGGTTTATGAAAATCGATTTTGTACATAGGGATTCCTCTTCTCTGTTTTTTATTTTACAGTCATAAAATCGTCTGGCTTACTATATTATACTATATATAGAAAAAATTAAAAGCAGTTCTTTTTGTGCGAAATCAATAAAAAGTTAAAAAAAAGGAAGAAAAAATTGTAAATAATTATTCAAAAAATTCAAATATATGGTATAATAAACGCATATTACCAGAAATGAGGTGACGCAATGTACAAAAAGGAAATGATTGCCATGCTGTTGGCGGGCGGACAGGGCAGTCGACTCGGGGTTCTGACGGCGAAGGTCGCCAAACCTGCAGTGGCCTTTGGCGGGAAATACAGGATCATTGATTTCCCCTTGAGCAATTGTATCAATTCAGGTATTGATACGGTCGGTGTGCTGACTCAGTATCAGCCGCTGCGTCTGAACACCCATATAGGCATTGGCATTCCGTGGGATCTCGACCGGAATGTAGGCGGAGTTTCCATCCTGCCGCCTTATGAAAAAAGCTCCAACAGCGAGTGGTATACAGGCACAGCCAATGCAATTTATCAGAATCTGAACTATATGGAAACATATAATCCGGATTATGTACTTATCCTTTCAGGTGATCACATTTATAAAATGGATTACGAAGTAATGCTGGACTTCCATAAAGCGAACAAAGCAGATGTGACGATCGCGGCAATGCCTGTCCCGATAGAAGAAGCAAGCCGTTTCGGTATTGTTGTGACAGACAGCGACAGCAAGATCAAAGAGTTTGAAGAGAAACCGGAGCATCCGAGCAGTAATCTTGCCTCCATGGGCATCTACATCTTCAGCTGGCCGGTTCTTAAGGAAGCGCTCATAAAGCTGAAAGATCAGCCAAACTGTGATTTCGGCAAACATATCATCCCGTATTGCCATGACAAGGGATGCCGGCTGTTCGCTTATGAGTATAATGGATACTGGAAAGATGTCGGAACGCTGAGCTCTTATTGGGAAGCCAACATGGAACTGATTGATATCATTCCTGAGTTTAATCTTTACGAAGAATTCTGGAAGATCTACACCAACAGTGCGAATATTCCACCTCAGTATATCGCGGAGCAGGGTGTGGTGGACCGGTGCATTATCAGCAACGGTTCTGAGATATACGGAGAAGTGCACAGTTCTGTGCTCGGCGGAAGAGTGACAGTCGGGAAGGGAAGTGTTGTCCGTGACTCCATTATCATGCAGGGCGTGACGATCGGAGAAAACTGTGTGATCGAAAAAGCGATTATTGCCGAAGATACCGTGATCGGCGACAATGTTGTGATCGGTGTCGGAAGTGATGCGCCGAATAAGTACAAGCCTAATATTTACAGCGGCGGACTGGCGACGATCGGGGAGAATTCCGTGATCCCGCCGGGAGTACAGATTGGAAAGAATACTGCAGTGAGCGGTGTGACTGCCGAAGAAGATTATGTGAACGGCGTGCTCGAAAGCGGCGAGACATTGATAAAGGCAGGTGACAGGATATGAGAGCAGTAGGAATTATATTAGCAGGCGGGAACAGCAGGAAAATGCATGAGCTTACAATGAAGCGTGCAGTAGCGGCGATGCCGATCGCCGGAAGTTACCGCGCCATAGATTTTGCGCTCAGCAATATGACGAATTCCCATATCCAGAAGGTTGCTGTGCTGACCCAGTATAATGCCAGATCGCTGAATGAGCATCTGAATTCTTCCAAATGGTGGGATTTCGGCAGAAAGCAGGGCGGACTTTATGTATTTACTCCTACGATCACTGCTGATAACGGATACTGGTACAGAGGAACTGCGGATGCCATTTATCAGAATCTGGATTTTCTGAGAAAATGTCACGAACCGTATGTGATCATTACATCCGGCGATGCGGTCTACAAACTGGATTACAATAAGGTTCTCGAATATCACATTGCCAAGAAAGCGGACATCACTGTTGTGTGCAAGGAACTTGGCCCGAATGAGGACGCTACGAGATTCGGTACGGTGCGGATGAATGAATCAGCAAGGATCGAAGAATTTGAAGAGAAACCGATGGTTGCAAATTCGCATACCGTATCAACCGGCATCTATGTGATCCGCAGAAGACAGCTGATCGATCTGGTCGAGCACTGTGCGGAGGAAGAGAGACATGATTTTGTAACTGATATCCTGATCCGGTATAAAAACCTGAAAAAGATATACGGTTATAAAATAAACAGCTACTGGAGTAACATTTCAACAGTGGACGCATATTATCGGACGAATATGGATTTCCTGAAGCCGGAAGTGCGCAATTACTTTTTCAGAGAACTTCCAAGCGTCTTTTCAAAGGTGAGCGACCAGCCACCGGCGAAATATAATCCGGGCGCGGTCGTAAAGAACAGTCTGGTAGGCAGTGGAAGCATTATTAACGGAACGGTTGAAAATTCCGTAATCTTTAAAAAAGTCTTTGTCGGTAATAACTGTGTAATAAAGAATTCCATTATTCTGAATGATGTATACCTTGGAGACAATACTTACATTGAGAACTGCATCGTAGAGAGCCGTGATACCATCAGGGCGAACACAAGGCACGTCGGAGAAAATGGTGTGAAAGTTGTAGTTGAAAAGAATGAACGATATGCATTATGAGTATTTTGACTGAAAAGAACAGGCCCCGGGAAGTAATGCAATAGAGAAAGGAGACCTGGGATATGCAGATCACAGATGTACGTGTTCGCAAAGTTGCGAAAGAAGGAAAATTAAAAGCCGTGGTATCGATCACGGTCGACGACGAATTCGTTGTTCACGATATCAAGGTTATAGAAGGAGAAAAAGGACTTTTTATCGCGATGCCGAGCAAGAAGGCACTGGACGGCGAATACCGTGATATCGCACATCCGATCAACACCGCAACAAGAGAGCGGATCCAGACCACGATCCTCGGAAAATACGAGGAAGCGCTGGAAGAGGACGAGCCGGCTGTAGTGGATGAGATGTAGAGGCAGAGCGGCGGGATAAGCTGCTTAAAAGGGAAAAGTGAATATGGAAAAGGGGAAGCTGCCGCACCGGGTAAGGTGCGGCAGCTTTTTATAGGAAGTCCGGATCTGCAGGCAGCTCAAACATCATGTTCTTATGCGTGGCGGGATGTATAAACTCAAGGCGGCAGGCACAGAGCTTAAGCGGTCCCGTGCTTTTTCTGTCCCCGTACTTCCGGTCGCCGGCGAGCGGATGTCCGGTGTGCGCCATCTGTACGCGGATCTGATGATGCCGTCCGGTATCCAGCTTTATCCTTATCAGTGAGACAGCCGGATCTGGATCCTCCGAAATCTTTTCCACCTGGTAGTGAAGTCTGGCAGGCTTCGCTCCGGGGGTGTTTTTATCACAGATCCGTGATGTGTTGGTGCGGCCGTCTTTGACCATATAGTTCTCCAGTATGCCTTCGGCCGGTTCCGGGACGCCATGTACAACGGCACGGTAATATTTGCCGAATCCGGATGCGGTGAGCTGCCGGTTCAACTCTCTTGCGGCAGCAGGCGTCCTGGCGAATACGAGCAGCCCTTCCACCGGCTGATCCAGGCGGTGGACGACGGCAAGATACGGTTCGCCTTTTGAAGATGCGGCGAGGTGGACTTTCAGCATTGAAACCATATCCGGCGTGCCGATCCGTGCAGTTTGTGTCGGGACGCCAGCCGGCTTGTGACAGACGATGATGTGTGCATCTTCATATATGATAAGGGAATCGATTTCCGGGTGCATAATAAACTCCTCTGATATCCTGTGTTTTCTTGACTTTTCCATGTCTGACGGATAAACTGATTATCATACAGAATGATTTTGAGGTCAAGTCTTTTACGCGTGAGACCGCGCATGAAAAGAGGGTTTGGATATGATCAGTAATGACTGGGAACGGTTTGGCGACGAGATCCGCAGAACGATCCAGAATGCAGTGGACAGTCAGGATTTCAGCAGATTAAATCAGACAGTGTCGGATACCATCGGAAAGGCCATGGACAGCGTATCCGGCGCGATGAAGAACGGCGGATGGTACCGGGACAGAGAAACGCATACGCAGGGGGCTGCAGGAGTGGATATGGAGAGTGTATTCGGCAAAGCTGCCTGGGGAAATAAGCGATCCGGTATGGAATATACCTCAGAGCGGGAACGGACGCCGGAACCGGAAGACCGGCCGAAGGGAAAACTGCTCTATCTGAAAGGAACGTCCACACGGATCGGCGGGATTTTCCTTGCAGTGACCGGATATATATTTACGGCGGGCGCGCTGGCATTTCTACTATTCCTGGGACTGGGAGCGGCGGCCGCAGGCTGGAGTACAGCGCTGAAAGCGGGCATGGCGGCTTTTGGCGTATCCGGACTGGCGTTTGTGGCAATGGCGCTGGCAGGTACGAATATGGCCTGCTCTGTCGGTCGTTTCAGAAAATATGTGGATGTGCTGCAAGACCGGGAATACTGTGATGTGAAGGAACTGGCGCAGAAGACCGGGCGTTCAGTTAAGGCGGTGGTCAGGGATCTGAAGAAAATGATCCGCAAAGGCTGGTTTATCCACGGATATCTGGATGAGCAGGAGCCCTGCCTGATGACCAGCGAAGAAGCCTGGCAGCAGTACACGGAGCTGATGGACCGGACGAAGCGGGAGAAGGCGGAGCGGGATGCGGCGGCAGAGCGGCAGCGTCAGGAATTCTCAAAGCTTTCCCCGGAGGTGCAGAAGGTCGTACAGGCCGGGGATGAGTATGTGAAAAAGATCCGGGCGGCCAATGACGCGATCCCGGGTGAAGAGATCTCGGCGAAGATCTCCCGTATGGAGATGCTGGTGGACCGGATCTTTGACCGGGTGGAGGAACACCCGGAGTCGGTTGACGATATCCGGAAGCTGATGGAATACTACCTGCCCACAACGGTCAAGCTGCTGGATGCGTATGAGGATCTGGATGCCCAGCCGGTGCAGGGGGAAAATATCATTTCCTCAAAGAAGGAGATCGAAAAAACGATCGATACATTAAACGTGGCATTTGAAAAACTGCTGGACGACCTGTTCCAGGATACGGCGTGGGACCTGTCCTCGGACATTTCCGTGCTGGAGACTATGCTGGCACAGGAAGGACTGACCGAGGACGGCCTGAAGAGCGCAGGTAGAAAGCCGTGACAGAAGGCGGTTTTGGCAGAAAACAGATTAGACACAGGAATCAGAAACGGAGGAAGACAGGATGAGCAATGATTTTCAGGATGTAAGCACGGCCCCCACACTGACACTGGACCCGTTCGGGGCGCCGGAGAAGAAACAGCCGCCGGCGGAAGAAACCAAGAAAGAACCGGCGCTTGACGAGAGTATTCTGACAGATGAAGAGCGGAAGATGGTGGATGCATTTGCACAGCAGATCGATCTGACCAATTCCGCCATGGTGCTCCAGTACGGCGCGGGGACCCAGAAAAAGATGGCGGACTTCTCAGAGGATGCGCTGGACAATGTGCGCTCCAAAGATCTGGGCGAGGTCGGCGGCCTGCTGAGTGACGTCGTCACAGAGCTGAAGGGGTTTGACGAAGACGAGGAGAAGGGAGGCATCTTCGGGATCTTTAAAAAGGCGTCCAACAAGATCGAGTCCATGAAGGCAAAGTATGCCAAAGCAGAGGCGAACGTCAACGAGATCGTAAAAGTGCTTGAAAAGCATCAGGTGCAGCTGATGAAAGATACGGCGCTCCTCGATAAGATGTATGAACTGAATCTGACATATTTTAAAGAACTGTCCATGTACATCCTTGCCGGGAAGAAGAAACTGGCGGAAGTGCGCGAGACACAGTTAAAAGAACTGCTTTCCAAAGCGAATGCGTCGGGACTTCCGGAGGATGCCCAGGCGGCGAAGGATCTGGACAATCAGTGCAACCGGTTTGAGAAGAAGATCCACGACCTGGAACTGACCCGGATGATCTCTGTCCAGACTGCGCCCCAGATCCGTCTGGTGCAGAACAACGACACGCAGATGGTGGAGAAGATCCAGTCCACTATTGTCAATACGATTCCGCTCTGGAAGAGCCAGATGGTGCTCGCCCTCGGGGTTGAACATTCCGCACAGGCGGCTGCGGCCCAGCGGGAGGTAACCGATATGACCAATGAACTCCTGCGGAAGAATGCGGAGAAGCTGAAGATGGCGACTGTGGAGACGGCGAAAGAATCCGAGCGGGGCATCGTGGATATGGAGACGCTCAAGGCGACCAACGAATCGCTCATCTCCACGCTGGATGAAGTGATGCAGATCCAGCAGGAAGGCCGGCAGAAGCGCGCCGAGGCGGAGCAGGGTTTAAGAGAGATGGAGCAGGAGCTCAAGGCGAAGCTGCTGGAGATCCGCGGGTAGATGCCGTACGGATAAAGCCGGCATGGGTTGACATGCGGAATGTTATCGGTTAAAATCACAGTTGCGAACAGCGATGAACGGGATTAGTATATATGAAGAAATGCTGCAGAGAGAAGGCGGATGGTGCGAGCCTTGTGCATGGAACATACAGAACCGGCCCGGGAGCTTCTGCATGAAAATGCAGCGTGCGGTCCGCGTTAAGGACGAAAGAGAGAACCGGGCTTCCGCACAGAGCGGATGGCATTTGGTTAATTAGGGTGGTACCGCCGGGATATCCGGTCCCTTGTATGAGGGGCATGAGGATGTCCCGGCGTTCTTGTTTATTGTATGGCGAAGGCCCGCGGCCGGGCCATGAGCACAGGAGAACGCATCAGCAATATTGAGAATAGGATAAAGGAGAAGAGAAGATGGCTAAGGAAAAGAAACTGGTACAGTCGATCACTTCAAGAGACGAAGATTTCGCGCAGTGGTATACGGATGTTGTCCGTGAGGCGAAGCTGTGCGATTACTCGGGCGTAAAAGGATGCCTGAACTATCTGCCCAACGGATATGCCCTGTGGGAGAATATCCAGGCGGATCTTGACAAAAGGTTTAAAGATACAGGCGTGGAAAATGTATATCTCCCGGTGCTGATCCCGGAGAGCCTGCTCCAGAAAGAGAAGGATCACATCGAAGGCTTCGCGCCGGAGGTGGCATGGGTAACCCACGGCGGTATGGAGCCGCTGCAGGAGCGCTTCTGCATCCGCCCTACATCCGAGACGCTGTTCTGCGATGTGTGGAGCAAGACCGTGCAGTCCTACCGCGACCTGCCGAAGGTATGGAACCAGTGGTGTTCCGTGCTGAGATGGGAGAAGACGACGAGACCGTTCCTCCGCTCCAGAGAGTTCCTCTGGCAGGAGGGCCACACGATCCACGCAACCTATGAGGAAGCGGAAGAGCGCACGAAGATGATGTGGGAAGTGTACAAGAGCTTCGTAGAGGAAGACCTGGCGATCCCGGTTGTTGCCGGCCGCAAGACCGAGAGCGAGAAATTTGCCGGTGCGCAGGACACTTACACCATCGAAGCGCTGATGCACGACGGTCAGGCGCTGCAGTCCGCGACCAGCCATTTCTTCGGAAATGCGTTCCCGGATGCATTTAACATCAAATATGCAGATAAGAATAATGAGCTCCACAGTGTATATGAGACGTCATGGGGCCTGTCAACCAGGATCATCGGAGCCATCATCATGGTGCACGGCGATGACAGCGGCCTGGTGCTGCCGCCGAGGATCGCGCCGGTCCAGACAAGGGTCATCCCGATCGCACAGCACAAGGAAGGCGTGCTCGACAAGGCGAACGAACTGCTCGACGCTCTGAAGGCAGCAGGCTACCGCGCGAAGATCGATGATTCCGAGAAGAGTCCGGGATGGAAGTTCAGCGAGCAGGAGATGCTGGGCATCCCGACCCGTATCGAGATCGGACCGAAAGATATCGAGAACGGCCAGGTCGTAGTGGTGCGGCGTGATACACGGGAGAAGATCGTGGTTGCCATCGACGAGATCACCACGAAGCTGGGCGAGATCCTTGAGACGATCCAGAAAGACCTCTATGCGAAGGCGAAAGCATTCCTTGAGGACCACATCAGCGAAGCGACCACCATGGATGAGATGAAAGACGCGGTCCAGAATAAGAAGGGGTTCGTGAAAGCCATGTGGTGCGGCGAGGAAGCGTGCGAGGATGAGATCAAGGCCCAGACCGGCGGCGTGACATCCCGGTGCATCCCGATGGAGGAAGAACATCTCTCCGACGTGTGCGTATGCTGCGGGAAACCGGCGAAGCACATGGTATACTGGGGAAGAGCATATTAATTCAGTTTCAGAAAGGTTTGGCGACAACAGTGATCTGCAATAATATTCTTGAAGCAATGGGAAATACGCCGCTGATCCGGCTTGGCCGTATGGCGGAGCCGGGCAGCGCGCAGATCCTTGTAAAATTTGAAGGACTTAACGTGGGCGGCTCCATCAAGACGAGGACAGCCTACAACATGATCCGCGATGCAGAAGAAAAGGGCCTGATCAAAGAGGATACCATCATCGTGGAGCCGACCAGCGGCAATCAGGGCATCGGCCTGGCGCTCGTCGGAGCGGTGCGTGGATATCACACCCGGATCATCATGCCGGATTCGGTCAGCGAGGAGCGACGTAAACTGATGAAACACTACGGCGCGGAGGTGGTCCTGATCCACGACGCCGGAAATATCGGCGAATGCATCGAAGAGTGCCTGAATACAGCGCTTAAGATGGCGGAGGAAGATCCCAGGGTCTTCGTGCCGCAGCAGTTTGAGAACCCGGCAAACCCGGCGGTGCACCGGTCGCAGACGGCGATCGAGATCCTGGAGCAGGCGGACGGCCCGATCGACGGATTCTGTTCCGGCATCGGAACCGGCGGAACCATCACCGGCATCGGCGAGGTGCTCAAAGAGAAGAATCCGCACATGGAGATCTGGGCGGTGGAGCCGGAGCATGCTGCCATCCTCTCGGGAGGATCCATCGGCACCCATCTTCAGATGGGCATCGGCGACGGCCTGATCCCGGCCATCCTGAATACAGAGATCTACGATGACATCTGCATTGTGACGGATGAAGAGGCGATCCAGACGTCCCGCGACCTGGCGGCAAAAGAAGGCATCATGTGCGGCATTTCCTCCGGCACGAATGTGGCGGCGGCGATCAAGCTGGCGCGGAAGCTGGGCAAGGGGAAAACGGTCGTGACGGTGCTGCCGGACACGGCGGAGCGGTATTTCTCTACGCCGCTGTTTGAGGAGTAAAATTGAAGGAATGTGTTGTATAGCATATAAAGTGCAAGGGCGTGCCGGATGGCATGCCCTTTTTTGCGTGTGTCTGATATTGGAGTATAAACGGGCAAGAAATGTATAGTATCGCAAAAGGGCATCCTCTATAGTGAAAAGATAGAAAAATATGCAGGAGGAATTAAAAATGCTCAGTCAGGAAGGAAACAAACTAGTCTATCATTACGATGCGGAAGAACTCTGGATCGAGCCGTGGGGAGACAATGCTGTCAGAGTCAGAGCCACCAAAAACGCCAGGATGCCGGAGGCGGACTGGGCACTTCTTCCGCCGCGGGAATGCAGAAGTTCCGTTGCTGTTTCTGCAGAAGGAGCGGATCTGGTAAACGGGAAACTGCGGGTGCACATCACTTCCGGTGGAAAGATCACGATGTATAATCAGGACGGAGAATTGCTCTTAGAGGAATACTGGCGCAACCGCAGGGATGTGACCAATCCGAAGTGCGGTGCGATTGAGGTGGAAGCGAGAGAGTTTAAACCGAATGTGGGCGGGGACTATCATCTTACGGTGAGATTCGAATCTATTGACAGAAATGAGAAGATATACGGTATGGGCCAGTATCAGCAGCCCTATCTGAACCTGAAAGGAACGGATCTGGAGTTGGCGCACCGTAATTCCCAGGCAAGCGTGCCGTTTGCGATTTCTTCCCTGGGATACGGAATCCTCTGGAACAATCCGGGCATTGGACGCGCGGTATTCGGCAATAATATCATGAGTTTCGAGAACTGCGGAACAAAAGTTATGGATTACTGGTTTGTGGCAGGGGACACGCCTGCGGAAATCGAAGAGGCGTATGCAAAAGCAACAGGAACTGTTCCCATGATGCCGGAATACGGACTTGGCTTCTGGCAGTGCAAACTCAGATATCAGACCCAGGAAGAACTTCTGAATGTTGCAAGAGAATATAAGAGACGAAATCTTCCGATCGATGTGATCGTAATTGATTATTTTCACTGGCCGAAACAGGGCGAGTGGAAGTTCGATCCGGTCTACTGGCCGGATCCGGACGCCATGATAAAAGAACTGAAAGATATGGGGATCGCCAAATGAAGTGTGGAGTTATGGAGAAGAAGTCTATGAAATCTGCAGGAAATACATGGAACTCAGAGAGAGGCTGCGTCCGTATACGCGCAGTCTGATGGCCGAAGCGCACGAGAAGGGAACTCCGGTCATGCGCCCGCTGTTCTACGGGTATCCGGAGGATGCCGCGTGCTGGGATATCGCAGATGAATATCTGTATGGACCGGATATTCTCGCAGCTCCGGTGTGCTATGCAGACCAGAGAAAACGAAACGTGTATCTGCCTGCCGGAGAAACGTGGGTCTGCGTGGAAACCGGAGAGGAATGTCAGGGTGGAACATGGATCGAGGCGGATGCTCCGCTGGAGAACATGCCGGTATTTATAAGAAAAGACGCGAAAAACTCTTTGTTAAATGTTGTAAAATCCCTTGACATCCCAAATTAAACGTAATAAACTATTTTAGCGTGCACGAAAAGGCACTGCTCTTTTTGTGCGCCCAAAAGGATGTCGACAAGATTATCCGCAGCCCCCTCCCGCATAAGCGGCAGGGAAACGAATAATTCATAGGAGGTGAAAAGGAATGCCAACATTTAACCAGTTAGTTAGAAAAGGACGTCAGACTTCCGAGAAAAAGTCTACAGCACCGGCACTTCAGAGAGGATGGAACTCCCTCAGAAAGCGTGCAACAAACACATCTTCACCGCAGAAGAGAGGTGTCTGCACAGCCGTTAAGACTGCTACACCGAAGAAGCCTAATTCAGCTCTGAGAAAGATCGCCAGAGTTCGTCTTTCCAACGGAATCGAAGTAACAAGCTACATCCCGGGCGAAGGACACAACCTGCAGGAGCATAGCGTTGTTATGATCCGCGGCGGTAGAGTTAAGGACCTGCCTGGTACAAGATACCACATCATCCGTGGTACACTGGATACGGCAGGCGTTGCAAAGAGACGTCAGGCGCGTTCAAAATACGGCGCTAAGAGACCGAAAGACGCAAAAAAATAAATAACTGATTGTTAAATCGTATCACAAACAGAACTATGATTATCGTAAGGTTGCGGTTTAAGTAGAGCACCTGGCGAGGTGATATCGAGCCTGGTGCGAACTTAGTTCGGCAGAGCTTAGCGAGCCGAACATCTATATGAATACAAAGTCCCGCGGCCGCGAGCACATGCTAAACGATTCCATAGAGAGACACATGTGAGTACCGATGAATTAATCCCGGTTTAACCGGAAAATATGATTAAGGAGGGAAGGACCGTGCCACGTAAAGGACATACTCAGAAAAGAGATGTATTAGCGGATCCGATATACAACAATAAAGTTGTTACCAAACTTATCAACAACATCATGCTTGATGGTAAGAAAGGCGTAGCACAGAAGATTGTATACGGCGCATTTGAGAGAGTTGAGGCAAAGGCTGAGAAGCCGGCGATCGAGGTGTTCG
>DWVL01000024.1 GCA_019120275.1 Candidatus Mediterraneibacter excrementavium
GCAGGCTGGCCACCGCCTCCGACAGGATCCTCACGCAGGAGTACACCGCCGTCATCTGCATGGCCGTCCGTTCATTCACCCGCTTCCCGGATGTGCTCCCTCCCATAAAGAAGGTATAGCCGCTGCCGGACATCCGGTCAGACGGCTTGTCACGAGAACGGAATAAACTGCTGAAAAATCCCATAACCGTCATCATCCTTTCTGAAAAATGGCAAAAGAAAAGCACCTGCCGCCATGACAGATGCTCTGTAAATAAAGTCAAATCCTGTTTTCTTCACCCCAAACGCAGAGCTGGTCAAGAATGTTCATCAAGGACCTGCCCCGCTCACTGAGCATATATTCCACCTTGGGAGGGATCTGCGGATATTCTTTCCGAATAATAAGCTGATCCGCTTCCAGCTCCTTCAGATTGCTGCTCAATGTCTTATCCGATATCTTCTTCAGATAACGCTTCAGTTCATTAAAACGGACTGTCTGGTATTCCATAAGGCAATACATGATTACCATTTTGTGTTTACCGGAAATCAAGGACATTGTGTAACTAAACCCCGTATCTTCAAAATTAGCTGTTTCAATATATTTTTTTATCATTTTACGCTTTCCTTTATGATAGTACCTTTCATATAAGCCAGTACTTGTTTTTTATTCAGTGATTGCTATAATTGTAAGCAAGGACATGAAAAATGTCAATCCCAACAGAAAAGCGAGGTTTATTTTTATGAGGAGACAGCTTAATATCACAGAAGGTATTTTCCCAATGCCAGTCCTGATGGTTGCAACTTATAATGAAGACGGCAGTGTAAATGTCATGAATGCCGCCTGGGGAACCATGCAGGAACGGGACACGGTAGCATTGAACCTTACCGAATCCCATAAAACAGTAAAAAACATCAAAGCCAGAGGCGCATTTACGGTCAGTATCGCGGATGCTGCCCATGTCGTGGAAGCGGATTATTTCGGCGTGGAATCCGGAAACCGTACCGCTGACAAATTTAAAAACAGCGGGCTGACAGCTTCCAGAGCTGAAGCCGTAGACGCTCCTGTCATCAATGAATTCCCTCTGTGTCTGGAATGCCGTTTTATCGAATATCAAAACAACGACTTCGGATGCGGTGTAATTGGAAAAGTTGTCAGGGTAACTGCTGATGAAAGCGTCATGGAAGGTGATAAGCTAAATATGTCATTGGTCAACGCAATCGCATTTGATCCCTATACACATGGCTACTATAAAGTCACTGACAGAATAGGGGAAGCCTTCAAGGATGGTTTGAAGCTGAAAAAATAACACGGTATATCTGCAAAGAGTCTTGCCCCGGCAGGACTCTTTTATATAAACAGAAGGCCCCTGGTATCGTAAACAGATTCCCCTGTATCATTCCCGCACCGGATCGCCCGGTCCAGCCCCATGATCGCCGCGATCGCTCCATCGATCTTCTCCGTGGACTTTTCCTTGTCCGCCTTGATGTTCCCTGCCGGATCCGTGCGGATAAAGATGTTGTCCATCATCCACCGCAGCACCGGATGCCCGCCGTGGGCGATCCTCTGCTCCAATGTCAGCTTCATCAGTTCCTTGGTAGGCGGCGACATGTCCTTAAAGCCCTGGCCGAAGGGAACCACCGTGAATCCCATGCCTTCCAGGTTCTGGACCATCTGCACGGCGCCCCACCGGTCAAAAGCGATCTCCCGGATGTTGAACCGTTCCCCCAAGCGTTCAATGAATTTCTCAATATAGCCGTAATGCACCACATTTCCCTCCGTGGTCTGCAGGAAACCCTGCCGTTCCCACACATCATAGGGGACATGATCCCTGCGCACCCGCAGATCCAGCGTCTCTTCCGGGATCCAGAAATACGGGAGCAGGTAGAACTTATCTTCTTCATCCAGGGGCGGGAATACCAGGACAAACGCCGTGATGTCCGTAGTGGAGGAAAGATCCAGGCCGCCGTATGGTGTATGTCTCATCCGTCTATCCTTTCTCGGAATATCGGCCCGCATTTCATAACAAAGCCAATTTCCGTTCTGCTAACAATCACAATATGATCTACATGCTCTGTGAAAAGCTCTGGATCGAACTCTGTAATCATCAGTCCTCGCGCCGTATACTTGAGAAGTTTTGATAGCGATTCTTGCTGATCATGGCTGCCACTCACCTGCGTTGTAAGAGATTCCTTTTCCGTTTTCAGTCTGGCGTCTTCTTCATTTAGGGCTTGCTTCGCATCTTCAGTGCCTTCTTTAGCTTGTGCTCACAGAGTGCGTGTGCTGCAGTTCCTTCTCTGGCCGCTTCTGAACCAGTATTGTCAAATTCCAGTTCAAGCCTCGCTGACGGTAAGCAGTTCAACCATCTGTGGGACGATAATGTCATTGAGGATGGTCAGGCAGCAGTCTGTACTTCCGGTCTCCCCGATGCATCTCATCGCAGCAGTAAATCCCAGGCTGATCAGCGTCACATCCGTGCTGGCAGATACCGTGATGAAGGGCATGGAGGAATACGCGAAGCTTGCTGCGGAGGACCTGAAGAAGGATGTTCAGAAGGCGGGCAAGACCGTAAAGCAGCAGATCGAAAGCACGGCTCCGAAGAAGACGGGGAAGTATTCCAAGAGCTGGGCAGTGAAGAAAACCAGGGAAACGTCGGATTCCATCCAGATCGTGGTGCATTCCAAACGATACCAGCTGACACATCTTTTGGAGTTTGGCCATGCGAAGCGCGGCGGTGGAAGGACAAGGGCGTTTCCTCATATCGCGCCGGCAGAGCAGGCGGGCATCGAGCAGCTGACAAGGGATATCGAGCGTGACCTGCAGAAAGGCGGTTAGAAATGGAGATATTGCTTTTGTTATTCGTGATCGCTGTCGGATTTACCGTGTTTGGTCTGGTGATCTATCACGGTACCCGGAGGGGCGAGGATTGTCATGGTTATCCCTATAACTGCCCGGTCTGCCGTCATGCTGCAGAATGCATTATCGAGATCGGGAGGAAGAAGGATGACGCATGAAGATGTAATGCAGATGCTGGCCGAAACGGAGATCCCTTTTGCATATGACCATTTCGCAGAAGGGGAGAGTCCTGATCCGCCATTCATCTGCTTTTTATTTCCAGGTTCGGATAACTTCGCTGCGGACAACGTGGTGTACATGGAGTTTTCCAACCTGAGCATTGAACTTTATACCGATGAGAAGGATCCGGAACTGGA
>DWVL01000025.1 GCA_019120275.1 Candidatus Mediterraneibacter excrementavium
TGTCCACAAAGTGGATTTAGTATAGAAGAACTTCAAAAAAACTGGCAAACCTGTGTCCACAGTATAGATTTGTCTTTTAAAATGCGTGCTAAAACTGTTTTTACTATGTCCACCTTATAGGGTTCAGTTTACGGTACCTGATACGGTTTATATGGAGAAAATTAGATTTTCGACTGTATTAAAACATGTTGATGAACGGCTTAAATTGCAATATCATCAAATCTGACCGTACCAAATGGCCAAACTATACGGTCTAAAAGGCAAACTCATCAAATTCAGCCGTACATATTGGCATAGCCATACGGTCTAAAAAGTAAAATCGTTAATTCAAGCCGTACAGACCGGCTAAACTGTGCGGTCTAAAAAACGAAATCATCAAATTCAACCGTATAGTGGACATAAAAACAGCAATAGAAAGGAGTGCTTCCGTGGACCATCCGTTTTCTTATGAGATCATTTACAGCAGCCGCCGCACCATCGCCGTCCAGGTCACCCGCGACGGCCGGGTGGTCGTGCGTGCACCGCGCCGCTGCAGTCGGGCTTATATCGAGACCTTTGTTTCTAAAAATGAAGCCTGGGTCCTGAAGCATCTGGAAAAAGCCCGGCAGCAGGAAGAAGCACGAAAAGCAGTCGCACCATCGGAACACCCGCCCCTGTCCGCGCAGGACCGCGCCCGGTACATCCGGCTGGCCCGGGACATCTTCACCAGGAAAGCCGAATATTATGCACGCATCATGGGCGTCTCCTATGGGCGCATCTCCATCCGGGAACAGAAGACCCGCTGGGGCAGCTGCAGCAGCAAAGGCAACTTAAACTTCAACTGGCGGCTCATCCTCGCACCGGAAGAAGTGCTGGATTACGTGGTCGTCCATGAACTGGCGCACCGTCGGGAAATGAACCACTCCAAAGCATTTTATGCCATCGTGGAATCCGTTCTTCCGGATTATAAGCAGCCGAAAAAATGGCTGCGCGACAAAGGGCAGACACTCTGGGACATTGTCTGAATCCCAGGGCGTCTGCCCTGCTTTTTTATCTCAATGGATCTTGCCATCAATGTACACTGACGCTAGAAAACCCCAAGCTCTCTCAGCGTCCGGTACACCCTCGATACCGGCAGTCCGACCACATTATAATAGTCCCCTTCGATCCGGTCGATATGCGCCGCAAACCGGCCCTGGATGCCGTACGCGCCCGCTTTGTCGAGCGGGTCTTTTGTCTCCACATAGGCGCGGATCTCTTCGTCTGTCATCTCGTTCACATACACGGCCGTCCCCACCGAATAATTATAAACACACTTTTCTCCATTTTCGTCATAGTCAAGGACCGCAACTCCGGTATAAACGTCGTGCCGGCGCCCCTGCAGACTGTTCAGCATCCGCACCGCATCTTCCTCATCCGACGGTTTCCCCAGGATCTTCCCGTCCAGTACAACGATCGTATCCGCACCGATGACAACTGCATTTCTTACAATGCCCGCAGTATTCTCTTCCGCAAGCTCCTCCGCCACATTTTCCGCTTTCATCAGCGCCAGCTCTTTTACGATCTCTTTCGGCACGGTGCTGTGATAAATCTCTTCTTTATTACTTACCCCGACTTCAAAATCCGCCCCGATCTGCGCCAGCAGTTCCCTCCGACGGGGTGAGGCCGAACCCAGAATGATCTTTTTCTTCATTATTTTTTCCATTGATATATTTCTCCCATTCTGCGCACATGCGCCGTTTGTTATTCCTGTCCGCTAAATTCCCTCCACGCCTGTCTGAGGAAGTCCGGCTCTTTAACCAGCCGGTATGCCCCGGCCGCCATGCATTCAGCCGCGTAGATCATCCCCTTCTGTCCGATGCTCATCCCGGCCTGGGCCGTCGCCGCCCAGTGGTGAAGAGGCGTGCCTTTACACATAGCCGCTGCGCTCAGCATAATGGTGGGCACTGTATGGCTTACATCCGACACATCTGTGCCGATAGCAAGCGGAACCGGCTGCTCCTCCAGAGGTTCCAGACCGGTAAAATATTCCCCTTTATTGTCAAATCCGGCTTCCACCGAAATCTTCGCCGCAAATTCCAGTTCTTCCGCCGTATAAGAAGGCACCGGGATCTTCGTCATCTCATCATAGAAAAGCTCCGCCAGCGTGCGGTTCACTTTCATTTCCTTATTGCAGGTGACCCGTTCAATCTCTACCCGCGTCCCGGTCATCAGCGCCGCGCCCCGCGCACAGTCATCCACCCGCGCCGAGGCGTCCGCCGTCCGTTCCCACTTATTGGACCGGATAAAATAATTGGTGGACGCAAAGGCCGGCACGATATTGGCCGGGCCGTCCGTATTCGTATAAGTATAATGCATCCGGACGTCATCTGTCACATGTTCCCTGAGATAATTGACGCCCACGTTCATCAGCTCCGCCGCATCCAGAGCGCTCCGTCCCGCCTCCGGGTGCTTCGACGCATGGGCCGCTGTGCCGTAGAACTTATAGTTTTTAATATCCTGGGCCTGCCAGATGTCATAACTTACCCGGTTGCGGTCAAATGGATGCCATGTGACTGCCGCAGACAGGTCGTTAAAAACCCCCTGTTCATTCATCCGGATCTTCCCGATCACAGTTTCTTCCGCCGGACAGCCGTACACCCGGACCGTTCCCAGCAGATGTTCCGCCTCCATCCGGTCTTTCAGCGCACAGGCCGCCCCTGCGCACGCCGCTCCCAGCAGATTGTGCCCGCATCCGTGGCCCGGCCCGCCGTCCTGCCTTTGCTCCGGTACACATTCCTGCCCGAGTCCCGGCAGGGCGTCATACTCCGCCAGAAAACCGATAACCGGCTCTTTGCCGCTTACCGTCCACTCAGCCAGAAATGCGGTCTCAAATCCCGCCAGGCCCCAGGTGATCTGAAACCCTTCTTTCTCCAGAAACTCCGCCAGCGCCCCGGATGACCTGTATTCGTTTAGTGACAGCTCCGGATGACGGAAAATATAATCCGATACAGCTGTCATTTCATTTATGATCGCTTCGCGCATGATTTCACTTCTTTCTATGTTAATTCAAATTCAGTATTGGCATTTCAGATTTTTCATACCATATTTTAGATTTTAGCATTTTTTTTTCGATTTCGCCCGGCGAATTTAAAATTTTATTCACGGATTTAAAATTTTCATTTCAGATTTTAAATTCCGTTTTAAATTCGCAATGTGGTTTTATGTGGTTTTCCATTTTGTTTGTTGTGGTTTTCTGCCGTTTTTTCTCATTATTATGTTGCCATTTTACTGTGATTATAGTATAATCAGTATTAGAAATGCCCGTTTGCGTATATTTAGCGGACGAAAATGTGAAAACACCAATATATGGAGAGGAAGAGTATGAAACGTTCAAAACGAATCGAAGCACTGGATGCCCGTCCGGTCAATCTGGACGGCTACATCAACGAATGGCCGGAGATGGGCTTTATCGCGATGAGCAGTCCGTACGATCCGAAACCGGCAGTAAAAGTCGAGGACGGCAGGATCGTGGAACTGGACGGAAAGACCCGCGATGAATTCGATTTCATCGACCAGTTCATCGCTGATTATGCGATCAATGTGGACCGTGCAGCCGCATCCATGGCGGTGCCGTCTCTGGAGATCGCACGGAAGATCGTGGACATCCACGTATCCAGAAAAGAAATCCTGGATCTCATCGCAGGGATCACACCCGCGAAGATGACTGAGGTTCTAAATCAGTTAAATGTCGTAGAACTCATGATGGGCATGCAGAAGATGCGCGCCAGAAGAGTTCCCGGCAACCAGGCACATATCACGAACCTGAAAGACGATCCGGTACAGATCGCCGCAGATGCTGCGGAAGGTGCGCTCAGGGGATTTGCAGAGGAAGAAACGACCATGGGTGTGGCAAGATACGCACCCTTAAGTTCCATGGCGCTTCTGATCGGCTCCCAGACCGGACGTCCGGGCGTGCTGACCCAGTGTTCCGCTGAGGAGGCAACCGAACTTGAACTCGGGATCCGCGGCCTGACCACTTATGCAGAAACACTTTCCGTATACGGAACAGAAAAAGTATTTATCGACGGAGACGATACACCGTACTCCAAAGCGTTCCTGAACTCCGCTTATGCATCCCGCGGCCTGAAGGTCCGCTTCAGTTCCGGTTCAGGGTCCGAGGCCCTGATGGGAAGCAGCGAGAAGAAGTCCCTGCTCTATCTGGAATGCCGCTGCCTGTACGTGACGAAAGGCGCCGGAAGCCAGGGTACCCAGAACGGCTCTGTAAGCTGCATCGGCGTGACCGGTTCCGTGCCGGCCGGCATCCGCGAAGTGCTCTCAGAGAACCTTGTCGCAGCGCTCCTCGGCCTGGAATGTGCTTCTTCCAACGACCAGAGCTTCTCCAACTCGGACATGAGACGCACCGCAAGGACAATGCTCGAATTCCTTCCGGGAACCGATTTCATTTTCTCCGGATATGCGGCTGAACCCAATTACGATAATATGTTTGCCGGATCGAACTTCGATGCGGAAGACTTTGACGATTACAATGTACTTCAGAGAGACATGCAGGTGGACGGCGGCCTGAGGCCCGTTTCAGAAGAGGACGTCATCCGCGTGAGAAATAAAGCGGCCCGCGCTGTACAGGCTGTATTCCGCAACCTGAACCTTGCACCGGTATCGGACGAACAGGTCGAGGCCGTGACCTACGCGCACGGCAGCAAGGACACGTTCCCCCGCGACGTTACGGCGGATCTGGCCGCTGCTGAAGATGTCCTTAAGAGAGGCATCACCGGTGTTGACGTTGTAAGGGCGCTCGCCGAGACCGGATTCGAAGACATTGCTGCGAGCGTACTCAACATGCTGAAACAGCGTGTTGCAGGCGATTACATGCAGACGGCGGCGATCCTTGACCGCAACTTCCACGTACTGTCCGGCGTGAACACCCCGAACGACTACATGGGGCCGGGCAGCGGCTACCGCGTGAGCGGCGAACGCTGGGAAGAGATCAAGAACATCCCGCACATCATCAATCCGCAGGATATTTAAGGAAGGAGGAGTACATGTTATGCAGATCAATGAAGAATTAATAAGACAGATCACAAATGCAGTTGTAAGCCAGATGTCACATAACGGACAGGGCGCATCCTCCTCCGGTTCAAATAAAGCTCCTTCCATGGCCGGAAGGTCACGGATCAACGAGGAGAAGACTTCCTATAAAGATTACCCGCGCGCGAGAAAAGGCACGGACCCGAAGGAAGTCGTGATCGGCGTAGGCGCCGCATTCCAGAAAGAGATCACAAAGACCATCGGCGGGATCCCGCTGGATGACGTGCTGCGCAATGTCAAGGCCGGCATCGAAGAGGAAGGCATGATCCCGAGAGTCGTTAAGATCCTGGATACCTCAGACGTCTGCTTCATGGCGTTGGAGGCTGCGAAGCTCTCCGGTTCCGGCATCGGCGTGGGCATCCAGTCCAAGGGAACGACGGTCATCCACCAAAGAGACCTCTACCCGCTCTCCAACCTGGAGCTGTTCCCGCAGGCGCCGCTCATGACGCTGGAGACATACCGTCAGATCGGACAGAACGCTGCAAAATACGTAAAAGGCGAACAGGTTGTTCCGGTTCCCTGTACGAACGACCCGATGTCCAGGCCGCGCTACCAGGTAAAGGCAGCGCTCATGCACATCGCGGAGACCGAACAGCTCGACCCGGAAGTCGGCGCTGTGGAATGGGAGGGAAAATAAATGAGATATCCTTTTGCTGAATACGAAAAAGACGCGATCGCATCCAAGACCGGCAGGAAATTCACAGACATCACACTGGAAGAAGTCATGAAAGGCCACATTGCGCCGGATGATATCAAGATCTCCAAGGACATGCTCAAAGCCCAGGGCCAGGTGGCCAGGGAAGCGGGCAACGATCCCATGGAGAAGAATTTCGAGCGCGCCGCCGAGCTGGTGGACGTGCCGGATGACGTGATCCTGAAAATGTACGACAAACTGCGTCCCAACCGCTCCACCAAGCTGGAGCTGGTCATGATGGCGCAGGAACTTCTTGAGAAATACAACGCAAAGAACTGCGCGCGCCTTGTCATGGAAGCCGCAGAAGTGTATGAGAAGAGAGGAATATTACTTTGAGTTATATCGCAGGAGTTGACATCGGTAATTCTACAACTGAAGTCTGCGTCGGAGAAGTGACGGGCAAAGGCAACGTCACTTTTCTTTCAAGTGCGTCCTGCCCCACCACCGGCACGAAGGGCACCATCGAAAACGTCTATTCCGTAAAGAACGCGCTCCGCATGGCCATGAGCAAAATCGGGCGCGATACGTCCGATATCGACCTGGTCCGCCTCAACGAGGCCGCGCCGGTCATCGGCGACACTGCCATGGAAACGCTGACGGAGACCGTGATCACCGACTCTTCCATGATCGGCCACAATCCGTCCACTCCCGCAGGTGCAGGACAGGCCGTCGGGGAAACGCTGCTGATCGAGAATATTTCCCGGGCCGTACAGGGCACGCCTTATATCCTGGCAGCATCTTCGGAGCACAGCTATGAGGAGGTAGCCGCTGTCGTCAACCAGCATGAAGAGCTGGACATCGTCGGGATCATCCTTCAGGCGGATGAAGCCGTTCTCGTTGAGAACCGCATCCACAGAGAGATCCCGATCATTGACGAGGTCCGCCGGATCGACCGTCTCCCGGACAGCGTTCCCGCAGCCATCGAAGTGGCGCTCCCGGGCCAGACGATCCGCATGCTCTCCAACCCATACGGCATCGCCACACTGCTCGGGCTGAATGCGGAAGAGACGCGCACCATCACCCCGATCGCAAAGAGTCTGATCGGGAACCGCAGCGCGGTTGTACTGAAGACTCCCGGCGGGAATGTACACGAGAATGTACTGCCGGCCGGCGAGATCTATTTCTACGGCGACAGAAACGTCACCATCAGTCTGGACGAAGGCGCCGACAAGATCATGGCGGCAGCCGGATCCGCAGGCGACATCCGCGACATCAGCGGACAGCCTGACACCAATGTCGGAAATATGCTCTCGCGCATCCGCACCGGTATGAGCGAGGTTGACAAAAGCTCCGAGGCGGACATCCGCATCACGGATATCCTGGCCGTCGACACCCTGGCCCCGGTCCTGATCTCAGGCGCCCTGGCAGGCGAGACCTGCCTGGAGAAAGCCGTGGGCATCGCAGCCATGGTCAAGACCCAGAAGCTCCCCATGCAGGAGATCGCTTCCCGGTTGACCACCGAACTCGGGACTGAAGTAAAAGTCGCAGGCGTGGAAGCTGTAATGGCAAGCCTCGGCGCCCTGACAACGCCGGGAACCCAGCTTCCCCTGGCGATCCTTGACATGGGCGGCGGTTCCACCGACGCGGCGATCATCAACCGGGAAGGCCAGGTCAAAATGACCCATCAGGCCGGCGCCGGCGAGCTGGTATCCATGCTGATCCAGACCGAACTGGGGCTGGGCGAACGCCGCATCGCCGAGGAGATCAAGAAATATCCCCTGGCAAAAGTGGAGAGTCTCTTCCACATGCGCATGGAGAACGGACAGATGACGTTCGTGGACGAATCCATTGACCCGCGTTTCTTCGGGCGCGTCGTCCTGCTCACCGAGCACGGGCTGGTCCGCATCGAAGAGGACATCCCGATGGAGAAGATCGTCCAGGTACGCCGTGAGGCAAAGCGCAAGGTCTTCGTGACCAACGCATTCCGCGCGCTCCGCAAAGTGGCGCCGGACCACAATCTGAAAAACATTTCCACCGTTGTACTCGTAGGCGGGTCGGCGGAGGACTTTGAGATACCGGAAATGCTCATGGAATCCTTTACGGATTACCGCATCGTCTGCGGGCGCGGCAACATCCGCGGAAGCGAAGGCCCGAGAAACGCGGTGGCGACCGGGCTTGTACTCTCCTACCTGGGAGAGATGCAGTAAGCGATGCCGCGTAAAATGCGGCAGACTGGAGGACTGACATTGATCATCAAAAGACCTTCCATATTCATCTATACACACGAGGCAGATCCGACGGTCGTAAAAGACGTCTGCGCCGGGATCGAGGAAGAAGGCATCTTCTACGATGTCACCGAGATGCCGGACACCTGTATGGAGAAGCTGGCCTACAAAGCCGCGCGGGACTCCATGCTGGGATCAGGCGTAGGCATCTACGGCACCGCCGTATGCCTGAAGATGCGCGGACTGGAGAAAGGCCGCAATATCGAGAGTTACCTTGAACCCACCCGTGCGCAGTGCCGCTGCGTGGGCTCCAACAGCGCGCGGGCGATCAAGAAACTGCCCTTTAAGGAGGAATACCGGATATGAACATCTATACAAAGAACGGGGACAGAGGAACCACCTCTCTCATGAACGGCATCAGCGTTTCCAAAGCGGACGACCGGATCGAGCTGGTGGGCACCATCGATGAACTGAACAGCTTCATCGGCCTGGCAAAAGTCCTGGCTGACGCCTCCCTGAAGGAAAGCCTGGCGCATATCCAGCGGAACCTCATGCTGATCATGGCAGGCGTTGCCGATCCGCGGAACATGGACTACCGCTTCTCACAGGACGAGACAAAAGCGCTGGAAGAAGAGATCGACCGGATCGAGAACTCCTTCCCCCGCATCAAGGACTTCGTCCTCTACGGCGGATGCGAACTGTCCGCCCGCCTGGACGTGGCAAGAGCCGTGACCAGACGCGCAGAGCGGCGATTCCGCAAGGTAGAACAGAACTATGGCGCAGACGCCAAAGCGGTCCAGTATATCAACCGCCTCTCCGACTACCTGTACATGTGCGCACGGTATGCGGATTACAAGGTTGAAAACGGGAAAACAGACGGGATAAAAGACAAAGTCGTAAAGAATATCCTGGGGAATATGTAGAAACAAATTATTTAAACCGGTGCAGCCTCGAAAGAAACTGCACCGGTTTTGTTTGTCAATATCCTTCCTTCACCTGGGCGAACCGGATCTCAAGTCCTTCCAGCACACCGGACGGCACAGCATCGGTATATGTATACTCCTCAGTCTTCCCCTGATCTTCAAAATTAACGACCGTGACGCGCTCCTGGAACGGATCCACGATCCAGTATTCCCGCACGCCTGCTTTCTGGTAAAGCACAAGCTTGCGCACATAATCATGGGAGGAATTACTCTTTGAGACAATCTCTATCACCCAGTCCGGCGCGCCGCAGCAACCCTTATCTGTCAGAATGTCACGGTTGCATACAACCAGCAGATCCGGCTGTACAATGCTGGTATCATCTCCGAAAAGGCGGACGTCAAAAGGAGATACATACGCTTCGCATTTCCCCTTATTTTTCCGGATAAAGCTTTTAATCTCAAAGAGAAGCTCCCCGACAAAATACTGATGAAGGCGTCCCGGCGCCGACAGCATATAGATTTTACCGCTGATCAGTTCAGCACGGTTGTATTCCGACAGTTTTTCAATATCTTCACCATCATATTCCCTTGCAGAATACGCATACGGTGTTGCCGCCTCCCGGATGAGCACCGGCTCCTCCTTCACCTGGTCGTACTTAAACGGAATCTTTTCCTTCGAACTGAGCACCTGTTCGATCGCCAGCAGCGTGGCATAGCGCGGATTCTTTGTAGCCCCTGAGAAGATCTTGTTCACCGTACTTAACGGAATGCCGGACAATTCAGCGATTTCCGCATTCGTCATCCCGGAGTCCTTTTTCATTTTCTTCAGATCATTAATATCCATAACGCCGTCTCCTTTCTTTCCATAATTGGATATTTTGTTCTCCTAATGCTGTGTTTAAATTATTATATCTCTTTGAATTTCTAATTTCAACACATAAATAAAGCGCAGAAATATCCATATATGGATATTTCTGCGCACGAGAATTACTCTGCGTCTTTCTTTTACATTCCGGCTTCTTTTTGCTTCATCTCCCGCGGCATGATCACAACCGCCTTAAACTGATCGCAGTCGATCTTTATCTCAAATTCCCCGCCCAGCGCCTTGGCGTATGTGCTCACGATCGCCAGTCCCAGGCCGTTGCCGTCTCCGGTGCGGGCTTTATCGCCCCGGGCGAACCGTTCTACGATATCTTCCGCCTCAAAATCCATGGGATACGCAGATGTATTCGTGATCTCCATACAGAGCCGCTCCTCAAGTCCACGCCCTTCTTTTTCCGTATGGCTGACGTATGTCTTTACGAAAACCCTCGTTCCCTTTGCGGAATATTTCAGCGCATTTTCCATCAGATTCTGGCAGATCCGGTAGAAGTACGAATTATCCGATACCAGCTCCGTACTGTCTTCGGTGAGCCGGGTCACGAACTCCAGGCCGCTCTCCCGGATCCGGTCATCCATGTCCGCAAAGATCTGGCCGACCATCCGGTTCAGCTCGAATTTATCCGGATGGAGTTCGATATTGCCGCTGCTCGCCTTGGCAAGACTGAACAGACTGTCCACCATCTCCTTCAGTTTCTCCGCCCGCGCCGAGATCACATCCACATAATCCCGCACCGTATCGCTTAAGTCTTCCTTCCGGATCAGTTCGATATATCCGACCATGGATGTGAGCGGCGTCTTCAGGTCGTGGGACACGTTGGTGATCAGGTCCACACGGAGCTGGTCGCTCCTCGTCACTTTTTCCAGGCTCTTCTTCTCGATCTCCAGCGCCACATCGATGCGTCGGCGGTTCACCTCCTCCATCTGCTCCATCAGAAGGTCCATCTTCCGGTTCTTGAACCGGTTCAGCACGATCTGCGCGAGAATATACTGGACGACAATGGTAAACGCCATCATATAGCCGGCCGCGTAGTTCCAGTAATAGTTCCCGTAGTTGTGCCAGCTGATCAGCGTGTACAGATAGATATAGGCAGCGACCACGCACACCGCCCCTGCCGCCGCGGCGATCCGGTCCAGTTTTTTCCCGGTCTCTTTCCATTTCTCATAAAATGATTCATCCTCCGGGACCCAGTTCTCATAGATCATTTTCAGGACCTGTCCGAGCGTCATGACCACGCCGGCGCCGAGGACAAAGTTCCCTATGAGGCCGATGATCACCGATTCATCCATCGGACGGTAGTCCGCATCTACCAGCATAAAATATTCCAGATAGATGCCGGTCAGGATCAGCACCGCGCCCGGGATGAGCGGCCAGTTCAGTTTCAGAAATGCCTTTGCTTCTTTAATCAAATTTTTCCATTTTGTATCCAATTCCCCACACCACCTTTATATACCTTGGTTTCTTCGGTTCGATCTCAATCTTCTCACGGATATGGCGGATATGCACCATCACCGTATTTTCCACTGCAAAACACGCCTCGTCATGCCATACATTTTCATAGATCTGCTCCGCCGGAAATACCTGCCCCGGATGCTCCATGAGCAGTTCCACGATCTTGTATTCCGTGGCTGTCAGCCGGACTTCCTCACCTTCCACGATGATCAGCCGCTGCTTCTTATCCAGCACCAGGCCCCCGTTTACCAGCCGGTCCGCGTCCTGCTCCGGCACCTGCCCTCCCCAGGCCCGGTACCGGCGCAGGTGGGCTTTCACCCGGGCCATCAGCTCCGCCGGGTTGTAGGGCTTCTCCACATAATCGTCCGCGCCCATGACCAGGCCGGAGACTTTGTCGCTCTCCTCTGTCTTCGCCGATAAAATGATCACCGGGATCCGGTGCTTTTCCCGGAGCTTCATCAGCGCCGACAGGCCGTTCATTTTCGGCATCATCACATCCAGTATGATCAGATCCACCGGCTGTGCCTCCAGAAGCTCCAGCGCCTGCATCCCGTCATAGGCCGCCAGCGTCCGGTATCCCTCGTACTTCAGCAATTCACTGATCGAATAAACGATTTCTCTATTGTCATCTACGACCAGCACTGTCTCTTCCGCCATCCTGTGACCTCCCCTTTGTTCTTGTTCCTGTATCCACTGTAATGCGTACCGCTTAAGAAAATCCAGATGTAAATCTTAAAAAAATCTTAGCCCCGTTTCTTTCATTGTAAAGCAGGGCATAAAAAAAGCAAAGCCATTTCCGCATATGCGAAAACAGCCCCACTTTTTTCTTTAAATATTTAAGTAAACGTCTGAATGTTATCTTCTGCGTCTTCTGACTACGACAACGCCTGCCGCGCCTGCTGCCAGAACTGCCGCTGCCATGAGCGCGATCCATGGCATAACTGAAGTATCATCGCCGGTTTTGGCCGGTTCATCTGAACCACTGCCGCCGTTTCCGCTTCCTTTATCACCACCCTGCTGATCGTCTCCGCCGGTCTGACTTCCACTCTGACCGCCCTGACTTCCAGAATCGCCCTGGCCCTGATCTGCCTCGCAGACCGCGCTGATCTCAATAGCGCCGGTCACTGCATCAGCATTGATCGTGATCTCACCTGTCTTCGCGTCATAGGTGTAATCCGCGCTCCGCAGGAACCCGCCTGCAGACAGTTCTTCACCAGACACTTTCACCGTAATCTCCGCCGGCAGCTTATACCCCTCTGCCGCCACAATCTTACCAGTGTATGCCTGCCCTTCCACAGCCGTCTTAGCGCCCTCGAAGCTTCCATTCTGGATGGATACATTCACCACATATATTACCGGCACCGGTTCTTGACCTTCTTCTGCCGGAAGGATCTCAGAGCGGTCACGGACTCTCAGACGGTTGCCTTCCGCGTCGTGAGATACAAATCCCACCGCGCTGATGTACGCGCCCTCTTCAACAAATTCTTCCAGCGCCTGTGAAGTATCGTCTGAGTATCCGATATATCCGTCAATGAATACCCGGCATGCCTCGCCGCTGTCATCCTGTACGGTAATGCTCTCCACAATGCCGCCTGCCATGGTAACTTTAGTGACTTCACCCTTTACACGGACAAGTTTTCCGAAGTTGACCGCATAGTCGTTGGCTTCCTTCGTGGTCGTATCCGTGATCACCACCTCTTTTGACCCCTCAAGCACGGTCACATTGATGGCGGACAGCTGTTTGTCCCCGATGTACTCGCTGACAGATCCGGTCACCTGTACCTGGTCGCCGCGGCGGATATTGCTGTCGTCGATGGGAAATACGTTGATTCCGTTGCCTTCCTCATCCTGAATGTAAATGGTATTGAAGAATGCATTTCCACTCTCAGCTGTTCCGTTTGCCACGGTTCCGACTACGGTAAACACTTCTCCATCCGCGCCTGCACGTGCTTCCTGGATCGTGCTGATCACAGGCTCTACCTTCACGCCGCTTAAGAGATTCTGTGCCATGATGCCGTTGGCGTAGGACACCTGATCTTCTGCAGCCACCTCAAAGTTGGAGCAGAATACAGTTCCGCATGCATAGACGCGGCCTTCTCCCACCGCCTCGGTAGCCATGGATACAACATCGCCCTTCTGTACCACCGCTGTCTCCGGGTCATATGCCGCGCTGTAGCTCAATACCGGCTTGTCATGCCCCTGAGCCGGCGCCTTGCTGTTAATAGAATAGGTGGTGTCATGTCCGTATACAACGGCCTCTCCCTCACCCACGCTGACGGAGCATCCGGAGTAGGAGCTGTATGCCAGTCCGGATTCTTTCACGCCTGCCAGGATGCTCTGGACCGCCGGATCAGTACTCTCATAGTTAAAGTCATCAAAATAAAGTCTGTACG
>DWVL01000026.1 GCA_019120275.1 Candidatus Mediterraneibacter excrementavium
TAACTTAAAAAGAAGAATTACAGGGAAAATATGGATGGGTTTCTTAACAGACACGGTCATTATTTTCATGAAATGACGGCGTTGACTGCCGGAGCGGAGGATAAGGAGAAAACAGCGGCTGAAATAGCGACCGTTTTTGTTGACGGTGTGGAAAGAAAATTCATTTCTCCGAAAAAAGGCAGGATTGACGGCGTGGTCCAGCTGGATCTGAATTTCTTTATGATCTACTATGTCTTTCCGGCTATCCTTCTGACGGAACATGCGGATGCGAGGCTGATCGCGGATCGCATACGCGATGAGTGGAGCCGGCGCTTTAAAGACAGCGACATACAGTATACAGATTACGACTCGATTTATGGCGCGTTCCGGGAGAAGATATTCGGCATATTTTAAGGATAGTGTATGATTCACTGACGTTTCCGGAGTTTATCTTCCGGAGTTCTTCCATGTTGGTCTTGCAAAACGGTCTGCGCTGTGATAGAATAAGCGTGGTTTATCCGCAGGAGGTGTAGAGATGGATATCTTAAAAACTGTTTTAACGATCATCTTTGTTATAGACTGCATTGCATTAGCTGCGATTATTCTTTTGCAGGAAGGAAAGTCAGCAGGACTTGGAACGATCAGCGGCGCTGCTGATACGTACTGGGGGCATAACAAGGGGCGTTCCATGGAAGGGACCCTTGTGAAAGTGACACGTGTTGTGGCTGTACTTTTCATGGTACTTGCCGTGGTCCTGAACCTTGGTGTTCTGAATTAGTATCAGATGCACTATATCAGAAGATAATACATGATAAGCACTCTATGCAGATATAGAGTGCTTATATTTTTCTGGATCGAAACCGGAGGTTAGCGAGATGGATCATACTTTTGAAAAACGAAAAAAAGTGATGCTGGATTTTATCAGCGACGACCTGTATGTCCCTATGAAAATAAAGGAGATCGCAGCGGTGCTTCAGATTCCCCGCGAACAGCGGGAGGAACTGAAGGCAGTGCTTGACGCTCTTGTGGATGAAGGGAAGATCACACTGTCTAAACGTGGAAAATACAGTAAAGGCGAGCAGGTCAGGCTGAAAGGGATTTTCCGCGCAAATGTACGCGGATTCGGATTTGTCTGTCCCGAGGATGAAAGTGAAGATGTATATATATCCGAGGATAATCTCTGCGGTGCGTTCCAGGGGGATGAAGTGGAGTTCATCGTTACGGGTTCGCCGGCCGGCCGCCGGAGAGAGGGGAGGATCGTACGCATCCTTGCCCATAATGTCGTGCGGATCGTCGGACTCTATGAACAGAGTAAGGGGTTCGGATTCGTGCGTCCGGACGACCAGCGTTATATAAATGATATATACATTCCTGCCGGAAAAGAAAACGGCGCCATGACCGGCCATAAAGTGGTTGTGGAACTGTCATCGTACGGCGGGACTCATATGAAGCCGGAAGGAAGAGTGGCAGAGATCATAGGACATGTAAATGATCCCGGGACAGATATCCTGTCGATCATCATGGATATGGGAATTCCGTCAGAATTTCCAGAGAAGGTTCTGAACCAGGCGATCCGTGTGGGAAAAGAAGTGAGCACTGCGGACTGTGCCGGCCGCAAGGATCTGCGGGACTGGATGATGGTGACTATTGACGGGGAGGATGCGAAGGATCTGGATGATGCGGTGTCGCTGACAAAAGAGGGAGAGAATTACCGGCTGGGTGTGCATATTGCTGATGTGTCGAATTATGTCCAGGAGGGCAGTGCGCTTGACCGGGAAGCGCTGAACCGCGGGACCAGCGTGTACCTTGCGGACCGTGTGATCCCCATGCTCCCGCATAAGCTGTCCAACGGGATCTGTTCGCTGAATGCGGGCGAGGACAGGCTGGCGCTTTCGTGCATCATGGCATTTGGCCCGGAGGGAGAAATCCTGGAGCATGAGATCGCGGAAACAGTGATCCGTGTGGATAAGCGTATGAGTTATACAGGCGTGGCGGCTGTACTTGCCGCGTGCGAAGATGGAGAAAGCGGAGTGGATCGGACGGATGCTTACGTATCGATGATCCTTCTTATGAAGGAACTTTCAGATAAGATCCGGAACCGGAGAGGAAGGCGCGGTTCTGTGAATTTCGATTTCCCGGAGACGAAGATCCTTCTTGATGAGCTTGGCAGACCGGTTGAAGTAAAGCCGTATGAGCGCAATGACGCCTCGAAGATCATTGAAGATTTTATGCTGGCGGCAAATGAGACCGTGGCAGAAGAATATTACTGGCTGGACGTCCCGTTTATTTACCGGACGCACGAAGTGCCTGACAATGAAAAAATCCGTCAGCTCTCGACATTTATCAATAATTTCGGATACCATATCCATACACATAACGAGGTGAAGCCTAAGGAAATCCAGAAGCTGCTGGACCGGATCGAGGGCACGCCGCATGAGGCCATGATCAGCCGCCTTGTTCTCCGATCCATGAAACAGGCAAAATACACGACGGAAAATGCGGGGCATTTCGGTCTTGCGGCGCGTTATTATACGCATTTCACATCACCGATCAGGCGTTATCCGGATCTGCAGATCCACCGGATCATCAAGGAACACATCAGAGGACGGCTGAACAGTGAACGGATCGCGCATTATGAAGAAATCCTTCCCAAAGCGGCGGCGCAGTGCAGCGAGCGTGAGCGGCGGGCGGATGAGGCTGAGCGGGAAGTGATCAAAATGAAGAAGGCGGAATATATGCAGAACCACATCGGGGAAGAATATGAAGGCGTAATATCCGGAGTGACAAAGTGGGGACTTTATGTGGAACTTCCCAATACAGTGGAAGGGCTGGTGCATGTGGCGGATATGCGCGACGACCACTACGAATTTTCGGAACAGACTTATGAACTGACCGGCGTCCGCACAGGGCGGGTGTACAAACTGGGGCAGAGCGTCCGCGTCTGCGTATCAGGCGCTGACAAGCTTCAGCGCACGGTTAATTTTGATTTAATCCTGGAGGAACAGTAGAGATGGCTAAGGCAGAGAAAAAACTGATTGCAAATAATAAAAAAGCATATCATGATTATTTCATCCTCGAAAAATATGAAGCAGGGATTGTTCTTCACGGGACAGAGGTGAAGTCCCTGCGTATGGGGAAATGCAGCATCAAGGAGGCGTTTATCCGTGTAGAGGACGGCGAGATGTATATATACGGCATGCATATCGCGCCGTATGAGAAAGGAAATATTTTCAATAAAGATCCGCTGCGGGTCCGGAAGCTTCTTCTCCATAAAAACGAGATACTGAAAATCTTCGGGAAGATGAAGGAGCAGGGGATCACGGTGGTTCCTCTGCAGGTGTACTTCAGCGGCAGCCTGGTAAAAGTAGAGATCGGTCTGGCGAAGGGAAAGAAACTCTATGACAAACGCGCGGATATTGCGAAGAAAGACCAGAAACGCGAAGCGCAGAGGGACTTCAAGGTGAGAAATCTCTGAAAAAGGTGTGGGAGGTGCAGATGATGATCCAGGATATCGAACCCTATCATCTTGACAATCAGTACAGGCCGGTTCCCCCGGACGGGGATGGTTACGCCATGTATTATGAGGAGCATGCGGTTCTGGCAAGGCGGACGGAGAGCGGGATTGAATTTCCCAGATTCCGGGAACTGGAGCGGTTGAATGATGATGTATACGGCGATGCGGTTTACCTGTTTTCTGTAAATGAAGAGCGGTACTATCTTGTCCGGGAAATAAACCGTGAGCCTTTGTCGGAATTTACGATGGAAAATACGGAAATATTCCGGAGAGCGCTGCCGCGGCATCACGCATTTGCCGGGATCACCGGATACCAGCTCTATAACTGGTATACGAACCGGCGATACTGCGGCCGGTGCGGAAGCCTGATGGAGCCATCGGATAAGGAACGGATGATGCACTGCGATGCCTGCGGCAATATGGAATATCCGAAGATCTGCCCGGCAGTGATCGTGGGCGTGACAGACGGCGACCGGCTCCTGATGTCCAAGTATGCCGGGAGGACATATAAAAATTATGCGCTGATCGCCGGTTTTACAGAGATTGGCGAAACCGTGGAACAGACAGTGGCCCGTGAGGTTATGGAAGAGGTTGGACTGAAAGTAAAAAACATCCGGTATTATAAAAGCCAGCCATGGGCATTTACGGATACGCTGTTGATGGGCTTCTACTGTGAACTGGACGGAAGCGATGCGATCCGTCTCGATGAAAATGAGCTGGCTGTCGCTGAATGGTTCACGAGAGAGGAAATCCCGGAACCTGTATCGCAGGAAAGTCTGACAAATGAAATGATCCTTCGGTTTAAAAACGGCGGGATATGATGTATAATAAATGAGGACGCACAACATGGCGCCGGCGGACATTTCTTTTGGCGGTATGGTGCGGAAGAAAAACTACATATTATAATTATGAAACAACAGGAGGAACAGCGGATAATGAGAGCGGAATTTGACGATAGTCTTGTAACAGGAAATGAAATGATCGATTCACAGCACCGGGAGCTGATCGACAAGATCAATAAACTTCTGGACAGCTGCGAGACAAGCAAAGATAAAGTGGTTGCAGTAAAAACGCTTGACTATCTTGCGGATTATACAGAGTTCCACTTCGGTGAGGAGGAAAAACTTCAGGAAGCTATCAGCTATCCGGCGATCACGGAGCATAAAAAAGAACATGATAAACTTCGCCAGGTGGTAAAGGATCTCTATAATATGCTGGAGGAGGAAGAAGGTCCGTCAGATGCATTCGTGGAGCAGGTCAACAGAAATGTGATCGAATGGCTGTACAGGCATATCAAAGGGTTTGACCGCTCTGTGGCAGAGTATAAGTTCATGAATGAAAGCAGTGAGAGACTGTAAACCCGCTGTTTGCGGAGTCTTTCGTCCTTACGGAATTGCTGCGAATCTAATAGCAGGATGGAACGCCCCGTTGATCGGGGCGTTTTCCGCAAGCACGAAAAACTCCGAAAAAATATTGTACTTAAAAAAATACAATATTTCTTAAAAATCTCTTGAAATAAATTTCCCCATCTTATATACTAATAGGGCTGTGACATGATAGCGATGAAGCGTGAGGTTGCCGCCTGAGCAAAGAAATAAGCAACGGCGGGTTTTCCGTGGAGCGAATGTCAAGTTAGGAAACTGGCGACAAGTCACTGTACGAATCACAACAGCATTCCGTTTTTGCGCGCAGAATTATACTGCGGCATGAGTTGAAAGAACGGGAGCGCCGTGGATGTTTCTCACGACACACACGGGAGAGTGTACAGTCACCGCTTGTCGTACTGAGTTACAAGTACGAAAAGGAGGCGACTTTTTTTATGGCAAGTCAAGTAATGAGAATCACACTGAAGGCGTATGATCACCAGCTGGTTGATGCATCCGCAAAGAAAATCATCGAAACTGTAAAAAAGAACGGTTCACAGGTGAGCGGACCGGTGCCGCTGCCGACTAAGAAAGAGGTAGTGACAATCCTGAGAGCAGTACACAAGTACAA
>DWVL01000003.1 GCA_019120275.1 Candidatus Mediterraneibacter excrementavium
GCGGTACGCTACCCCTCCACGGGGCGCATACCGCCTTTTCTTGTTATCCAGCCCTCCGGCTGTATCGGTTGAGCAAAAGTCAGCGTGGGATTGATGTGGTATCTTTAACTAAGTGAAACCCCTCTTTCCCACTTTGAGACTGCTTTATCAGTTATATTAAGTTTTTCAGCCAGTTCAAGCTGCGTCCATCCTTTTTCTTTTCTGAGTTTTAAGATGAACTGTCCAAATTTTTTGTTGTCCATAACGACCTCCTTCCTTATTGTGGTTTTATTGTACATGCAGTTGTGATATTTGTCACTCGACGCATTGTAGAATTGCTGTAATCTCAAGGTGAATTTGAATTTATATTGGAAAGTCAATCAAAATATCTTCCAATTTTGTACGTTTATTCTATTGAAAATTTGATTGACAAACTATGATTTTAGGATAAAATAAAGTTAACTTTAGATTTTCATAAAAAGGAGGTTCAGCGCATATGCAATATATCCATCGGACTCTGGAACGTAAATTTCTTAAGATGAGTTCTTTTTTTAAAGCGGTGCTGGTAACCGGGGCAAGGCAGGTCGGAAAGACAACAATGCTGAAACACCTTGCAGAAAATGAGAACAGAACCTATGTGTCAATGGATAACCAGATGGCGCGTGCGCTTGCAAAGACGGATCCGGTCCTGTTTTTTCAGACGTATAAGCCTCCGATCATAATCGATGAGATCCAGAAAGCGCCGGAACTTTTTGAACAGATAAAAATAATGTGTGATGAAACGGACGAAAGGGGACTTTTCTGGCTGACCGGATCGCAGCAGTACCATATGATATCTAATATCCGCGAGACTCTTGCGGGAAGAATCGGGATACTTGAATTGTACAGTTTATCAAAGAATGAAACAGATAATATAATATTCCAGAATGAACTGGATTTTACGCTGGATTGTCTGCTGGAAAGACAGAAGGTATCCGGGAAAAATGATATCACAGATATATTTGATCATATATGGAGAGGCGGCATGCCCGCGGCTCTGGACGCAGATGAGGAACAGCGGCAGGAATATTTCAATTCTTATATTGAGACTTATCTGATGCGGGATGTATCGGAAGAGGGCGGGATTACGGACACAGTCCGGTTCCGGCGGTTTCTGAACGCCTGTGCTGCGCTGACGGCGGAGCAGGTCAATTACAGTACTCTGGCGGAAGCGGCGGATATTTCTCAACCCACTGCAAAAGCGTGGCTTCTTCTTCTGGAAAGTCTTGGGATTATTTACCTGTTGAAGCCCTTTGCCAATAACGAAATAAAGCGGCTGGCAAAGACGCCGAAATTATATTTCTGCGATACGGGCCTGTGTGCATATCTCTCAATGTGGCTCACAAGCGATACATTGATGAACGGAGCGGCAAGCGGACATTATTTTGAAAACTATGTGGTTGCAGAGTTATTGAAGAATTATTCTTATTCACAGTCAAAAGTTAATCTGACGTATTACCGTGACTCTAACGCAAAAGAAATTGATGTGCTTATTGAGGAAAATGGCAGGATACATCCGCTGGAGATAAAAAAATCGGCAAATCCGAACCGGCGGGAGATAAAGAAATACGAAGTGCTTGAAAAGACAGGTATGCAGACCGGCGCCGGCGGGATCATATGCATGTGTGAAGAAGTGATACCGATTAATAGCAGGAACAGCTTTATACCGTGCAATCTTATCTGAAATATCTGGCAGAGCAGTACGATAGGAAACAAAAACAGCATGAAAATCAATATTTTTATGATCCTGCCGGGCAATGCGGCCATGGCCCGGCAGGATCGTGATCCCGCTTCTGATCCGGAACAGGAAGCCTGGGTTGCCGGTCAGCGCTGATCCTTTGCCTGGATACGGATCGTCCCTTCTTTCAGCGAGATCGGCTCAGAACTTGCACCGATAAAGCAGATGTAGTACTCGCCGGTTTTTTCTGCCGTCAGTTCATATTTCAGATTCGGACCTGTCACCGGAACGATTTCGTTGTTCATGAGCGTATGATCAAGTACATAGCAGGATGCGACATGCTGGGCTTTATCCGGCTCCCGGTCCAGCGGGTATGTTTCTGTTTCGAATATAAGGGTATCGCCTTCTGACAGGTGCCAGCCGCTGCCGTCTGCCTTCGTGAAGACGATCATCGCGCCGTTCTCGAAAATGACTTCAGGAGTTACTTCGCAGACATTTCTTTCTTCTGCCTGGAACCAGGCGACTGAATGGGGGAGTACGTCCGGATCCGCTGCGCTGGTGATGATCTTGCTGTCACCAAAGATATCCTGAAATGTCGGCTCGGGAGCAGGAGGCGTCCCTCTTACATAGTTACCGTCCTTGTCATACACGGTCCATGTGAGACAGGCGTCTTTTCCGATCAGGTCCCGGTTTTCATCTGTGATCAGTGCAGCTCCGTCTCTGGAAAGATCATACTGATAGGCTGCGAATGCGATGCCGGAAGCAGAGAGGATGAGGATGGCGGCGATGAGCAGGCGGAGCATCTTTCTGTGCCGGTGCGTTCCCTTTTTTTTCGCAGTATGGCTGCCGCTGCGGGCGGCCTGTTCCATGACAGAATGGACCGTTTCGTTTATATTGCAGAGATCTGGCCGGATCATGGAATTCTCGGACTGTGCCAGCATGATCCCCGCATCTTCTGCGATGAGATCGAATAAATCATAGTAAGTGATCTTCATAAGAAAACCCCCTTTCTTCCAGTATTGTTTTGAATTTTTTCCGGCTTCGCTGCAGACGGCTCTTGACGGTCGGAAGCGGCAGCCGCCATTCATCGGCGATCTGCTGCAGCGTCAGTTCCTGAAAGTAATATTTCAGAAGAATGAGCCGGTCTTCCGGTTTCAGTTCCTTAAGGGCGGAAAGGATGACGCTCCGTAATTCAGCCTGGTGGAACTGGTCGGGCAGATTGCCGAAAATGTCTTCTTCCAGAGAAACGGTATTTCGCAGTTTTTTCTTTTCGGCAATAGCTGTGTTCCTTGCAAGCGCGCCGATATAGGACTTCAGGCTGCCGCCTTTTTCCGGATCGATGGAGTCTGCATGTTCCCAGAGACGGAAGAAAACGTCGTTGATCACACCCTGCATATCGATCCGGTCAGCCTGTCCGTACAGAATCCGGGAGGTGATTGCGGCAGCATACTGATGAAACAGGCGGATGATCTCTTCCAGGGCTTCCTGGTCCTTTTTCTTCAGGCGCCGGATCAGTTCGAGCTCTTTATCGTTCATGTGTTTATCCTCCTCTTTGACTATATATACTGTTCCGGGAAAAGAAAAGATGCATAAATACCTGATATTAACGATGCGGACCATGCTGGGTCTTTTGATTTTAAGCAGAATATTGTATCAGGAAACAAAAAGTAAAGTTATTTTGATACATCAAAATAACTTTACTTTTTTGCGCGTTTATTCTAAAATTGAAGTGTAAATAATATAAAAACGGAGGTGTTTTTATGATCAAGCGTGAAAATATATTAAAAAGGATCCGTCCGTTTTACGATAATGAACTGATCAAGGTGCTGGTCGGCCTGAGACGTTCCGGGAAATCCGTGCTTTTGCATCAGATCATGGACGAACTGCTACAGGCCGGCGTGGAGAAAGAACAGATCATTTACATGAATTTTGAGGATTTTCAGTATTCTTCAATCACAAATGCGCAACGGCTGTATGAGTATATCTGTGACAGAAGACAGAATGAAAGAAGATATTATCTCTTTTTTGATGAGATTCAGATGGTTTCGGAATTTGAAAGGGTGATCAATTCATTCCGGGCGACCTGGGATGTAAGTATTTTTATCACAGGCTCCAACAGTAAGCTTTTATCGGGAGAGCTTGCGACGCTGCTGTCGGGCAGATATGTTACGTTCCGCGTGATGCCTTTTTCGTTTAAGGAAGCATGTGAGATGAAGCGGATTGACAGTCCGGATGAAAATGATCTCACAGAATATATGAACTGGGGCGGCATGCCGCAGCGTTTTTCCATGCAGGGAGAGAGTGAGATCCGGACTTTTCTGCAGGATCTGTACAATTCCGTTGTACTGCGGGATATTGTGCAGAGAACGGGTTCAAAAGATGTGGATCTGTTAAACCGGATTATGGAATATCTCATGGCAAACCCTTCCCAGACATTTTCTTCCCAGGGCATATTGAAGTATTTTAAAAGTGTGGACCGGAATGTGAGCACGCAGACATTATATAATTATCTGGACCATATACAGACTTCTCTTATTGTGTCGAAAGCGCAGCGGTATGATATAAGAGGCAGGAAGATCCTGACCACGCTGGATAAGTACTATCTTACAGATCCGGGGCTTGGAAGGATCCATAACAGCGGCTTTAAACTGGAGATGGGAGCGCTTCTGGAAAATGTAATTTATAACGAACTGCTCGCCAGAGGATACGAGGTATATGTCGGCAAGATCCCGAGGGGTGAGGTGGATTTTGTGACCCTGAAAGACGGGAAGAAAGAATATTATCAGGTGGCTTATTATCTGTATGATCAGAAAGTGATCGACCGGGAGTTCGGAGCCTACTCCAATATACAGGATAATTATCCGAAATATGTGATATCCATGGATAAGCTGGATTTTTCCAGAGAGGGGATCATACATCTGAATGCACTGAAATTCCTGACAGAGCAGTAAGGATAAAATAAACCTGACTTTAGATTTTCATAAAAGGAGATACAAAACATGAATTCCGTGTTTAAGCTTTCTAATATTTTTATGATCCTGCTGGGGAATGCGGCCATGGCATTGGGGATCGTTATGTTTATCCTGCCGAACGGCCTGATGACAGGCGGGACAACGGGCCTGTCCCTGATCGTCGGGCATTATACCAGCCTGCCGATCTCGGCGTTCGTCTTTCTGTTCAATGCCGTGATGTTTATTCTCGGTCTGGCCGTCCTTGGCAGGGCATTTGCTATGACGACGCTGCTCAGTACGTTTTTCTATCCGGTTGCGCTGGAGTTTTTCCAGCGCATCCCGGCTGTCGCGGAAGGGATCACCGGCGACCGGCTCCTGTCCAGTCTTTTTGGCGGGCTGTTCATCGGATTTGCCCTGGGCATCGTGATCCGGGCGGGAGCGTCCACGGGGGGTATGGATATCCCTCCGCTGATCCTGAACAAGAAGTTTGGACTGCCGGTATCGGGGCTTTTGTACGCATTTGACATTGTGATCCTGATCGGCCAGATGCTGTTCTCGGATAAAGAAGCGATCCTGTACGGGATCCTCCTGGTCATGACTTATACGATCGTGCTGGATAAAGTGCTGGTATTCGGACGTGCGCAGACCCAGGTGAAGATCATAAGCGACAAGGTGGAGGAGATCAATACCGCCATCAACCGGGAGATGGACCGCGGATCCACCCTGATCCATACGGCGACCGGCTATCTGAAAAAGGAGCAGGATATGATCATGACCGTCATATCCAACCGGCAGCTGGCGCATCTGAACCGGCTGGTCACGGAGATCGATCCCAATGCATTTATGGTGGTGGCGAAAGTAAACGAAGTCAGCGGCAAAGGCTTCACCCTCCCGAAGCATCAGGCGGCCGGGCACAGATAAAAGCGGGGGAAATGCATAATCTGCCTGAAGAATACAAATGCTGTTTCCAACAGATCGGATGGGAACGGTGAGGAAATGATTTCAGGCTTAAAGAACAGTTTTGATCTGAAGATCCTGCTCTGGGATCTTCTCTATGATATTGCCGGCAGCATCCTTTATGCTGCCGGTATTTATACATTTGCGGGAAATGCGGATTTTGCACCGGGCGGCGTGACCGGCCTGGCGCTGATCCTGAATTATCTGACCGGCTTTCCGGTGGGGATACTGACCCTTCTTTTTAATATCCCTCTTGTTCTGATCAGTTATAAGGCAGTGGGGAAGCGGCTGCTCCTGAAAAGCGCGAAGACGATGGTGATCGCTTCGTTTTTTCTTGACGCGGTTTTTCCGGTGCTGCCCGTGTATTCCGGCAGCAGGCTCATGGCGGCGCTTTGTTCCGGTGTGTTCCTGGGATGCGGGATGGCGCTGTTCTATATCCGCGGATCGTCCTCGGGCGGCATTGATTTCCTGACGCTTACGATTAAGAAGAAAAGGCCGTACCTGTCGATCGGGGTGATCACCATGGCCATCGACCTGGCGGTGATCCTGCTGGGCTGGCCGGTATTCGGGAATGTGGATGCAGCGCTCTACGGGCTGACTGCAACCGGGATCTCCGCCATCGTGCTGGACAAGATCCTGTACGGCACCGGCGCGGGGACGCTGGCCATCATCATCACGGAGCAGGGGGCGGCGGTCACGGAGAAGATACGGGAAAATGTCCGGCGGGGCGTCACGGTGATCCCAGCGTCCGGCGGCTATACTGGCATGCACCGGGACATGCTGCTGTGCGCCTGTGCGAAAGCGGAGGCCTATCTGGTGAAACAGGCGGTGCAGGAAGCGGATGCCCGGGCGTTCTGTATGTTTACCGAGACAAGCGAGGTGTTCGGAGAAGGGTTCCGGGGAAAGCAGGGTGACTGAAACCGGGTATGGGTTGTGCAATATATATAAAGAATATAATAATATTTTCAAAATATTGAAAGCAATATATAAATATGATAGTATGACTATCATAAGGAACAGAAGGGAGCGGTGCCCTATGAAAGAATCCCAGGCACGGATCCGCAGCTCCCGGTACCGTTCGCAGAAGATCATCGCGGCAGCCATGAAGCTGTTCTGTGAAAAGGGGATCGAGCAGACTTCGGTCGATGAGATCGCCGCCCATGCCGGCGTGGGAAGCGCCACGATCTACCGCTACTATGACACCAAGGCCGGACTTGCCGTGGAAGCGGGAGTCGCTTACTGGAGAAAGATCGACAGTGAATACCTGGATGTGAACGGCGTCGCCGGCTACCCGGACATGACGGGGCTGGAGCAGCTGCAGTACATATTGAATGCGCTTGTCCGAATCTTTGAGCAGGAGGAGGCGTTTCTCAAATACCTGCAGGAATTTGACGTATTCATCTTCCAGAACCGGGTGGCGAAAGAGAAACTGACGGAATATGAGGCCTGCATCATGAGCCTGAAGCCGCGGGTCACGGACGCGCTGGAAAAAGGGCTGAATGACGGGACCCTGTCTTTTGGATGGACGCCGGATGAAGTCTGCTATTCGCTGGCGCACACGCTGTTCGGCCTGATGAAGCGTCTGGCGTGGAACGGGAGCATGCTGAATCTGGACCTGAAGGTGAGCCTGCTCCTGCAGGTGAAGATCGCGGTGCAGCTCATGATCGACGGACTGAAAGCTTAGAGGAGAAAGGACCATGTACAAAGTATACGAGATCAAGAAACGGATATTTGACGACAATGACCAGGAGGCGGACAAGGTCCGGAAGGAGCTGAAAGAAAACGGAACCTTTCTGATCAATCTGATGTCTTCGCCGGGCGGCGGGAAGACGACTACCCTGAAACGCACGATCCGGGCGCTGCAGGATGAGATGCGGATCGGCGTGATGGAGGCGGATATCGACAGCGCGGTTGACGCGGACGCCATCAGTGAGACCGGGGCAAAGGTGATCCAGCTCCACACCGGCGGCATGTGCCATCTGGATGCGGATATGACCCGCCAGGGGCTGGAAGAGCTGGGGACGGATGACGTGGATCTGGCCATCCTGGAAAATGTGGGCAATCTGGTATGCCCGGCGGAATTTGACACCGGCGCGGTGAAGAATGTGATGATCTTAAGCGTTCCGGAGGGGGATGACAAGCCGCTGAAATATCCGCTCATGTTTCAGGTGTCCCACTGCCTGCTGATCAATAAGATCGACGCGGCGTCCTGTTTTGACTTCGACTTCGACGCCTGCAGGGAGCGGGTGCTGAGGCTGAACCCGGATATGAAGATCATTCCGGTCTCCGCGAAAACGGGCGAGGGAATGGATGAATGGTACGACTGGATAAGAGAACAGGTAAAGGAATGGAAGGAGGCGGATAAATGAGTGAGGAAAGAACCCTGATCCTGAAGCTGGGACAGATGATCACGGACCGGATCGGGCACAAGGTAACGGTGGATGACCCGGAGTACTGGGGACTGGCGGAAGTGCTGACGGATGAGATGGCGGAAGTCTGCCTGGCGATGAAGGTGAGGAAGCCCATGACGCTGGAGCAGATCGCGAAGAAATCCGGCAAGGACAAAGCGCGGGTGCAGCAGCTCCTGGATGAGATGTCGGTCATCGGCATGATCGAGTACAACTGGGAAAATGCGGACAGGCATAAACAATATGTGCTTCCGATGTTCGTGCCCGGCTGCGCGGAGTTTATGATGATGAACAAGAAGCAGACCGAAGAACATCCGGTCATCGCAGAATTTTTTGAAAATATGTCGCGGCTTCCCCTTGAGAAGGTGACGCCGATGGTGCCGCCGGGCGGCTCCGGCATCGGGATGCATGTCATTCCGGTGGAGAAGGCGATCCCGGCGCAGCAGCAGTCTGCGAGTGTGGAGCATATTTCCCACTGGCTCAGGAAATACCAGGACAAATACGCGGTGGGCGCCTGCTCCTGCCGCCGCCAGCAGCGGATGCGCGGCGAGGGATGCGGCGAGATCGAAGGGGATCTGTGCATCGGCGTCGGGGACATGGCGGATTATCTTGTGGAGACAGGGAAGGGCCGCTATATCGACCTGGACGAAGTGATGGAGATCCTGGAGCGGGCCGAGCGGAACGGATTCGTGCACCAGATCACCAATATCGACGGCGAGGAGAAGATCTTTGCCATCTGCAACTGCGCGCCGGGCGTCTGCAACGGACTCCGGACATCCCAGCTTTTCAATACGCCGAACATGTCCCGCTCCGCATACCGGGCCCACGTGGAAAAAGAGAAATGCGTGGCCTGCGGAAAGTGCGTGGAAGTCTGTCCGGTGGGCGCGGCCAAACTGGGCCAGAAGCTGTGCACGAAGCACGGTGAGATCGAGTACCCGAAAGCGCTCCTCCCGGATGCGGAGAAGTGGGGGCGCGACAAATGGGATCCGGATTACCGGGACCATGCGAAGATCAACTGTTACGAGACCGGCACATCGCCGTGCAAGACCGCGTGCCCGGCGCACCTGGCGGTGCAGGGCTACATAAAGATGGCGGCGGAGGGCCGTTACCTGGATGCGCTGAAGCTGATCAAACAGGACAATCCATTCCCGGCCGTGTGCGGCGCGATCTGCAACCGGCGCTGCGAGGATGCCTGCACGAGAGGTACGGTGGATCAGGCTGTTGCCATTGATGAGATCAAGAAATTCATTGCGGAGCAGGAGCTCCATGAAGAGCACCGGTATGTTCCGCTCTGCGAGAACCATGAGGGAAAACAGTTTGAGCAGAAGATCGCGGTCATCGGCGCAGGGCCGGCCGGCATGTCGGCGGCCTATTATCTGAGGACGAAGGGATACCCGGTGACCGTTTTTGAAAAAGCAGAGCGGCCCGGCGGCATGCTGCTGAACGGCATTCCCACATTCCGGCTGGAGAAGTCCGTGATCGAAGCGGAGATCGACGTACTCCGGCAGATGGATGTGGAGTTCCGATGTGGAGTGGAAGCAGGCAGAGACATAACGATCCCGCAGCTGCGCGAAGAAGGCTACCGCGCCTTCTATGTGGCCATCGGCGCCCAGGGCGGCAGGAAAGCGGGCGTTCCCGGCGAGGATGCGGACGGCGTGCAGACCGGCGTAGAATTCCTGTACCAGATCAATCTGGCGGAGAGCCGTGCAGAACTTTCCGGCAGAACTGTGGTCATCGGCGGCGGGAATGTGGCTATCGATGTGGCCAGGACAGCGCTCCGCTCCGGTTCGGAGGCGGTCAGCATGTACTGTCTGGAGAGCCCGGAAGAGATGCCGGCGGCTGCGGACGAAGTGGCGGAGGCCCGGGAAGAAGGCGTGATCGTCTGGAATGGATGGGGACCGAAAGAGATCCTGACGGAAGGCGGTAAAGTCACAGGCATTGTCCTCAAAAAGTGCATATCTGTATTTAATGCGGAAGGCCGGTTCGCACCGGTATATGATGAAAACGAGTGCATGACCGTACCGTGCGAAAATGTGCTCCTGTCCATCGGCCAGTCCATCCAGTGGGGGGAACTCCTGAAAGGTACGGCAGTGGAATTCAATCCCAACGGGACGGCCAAAGCGGATCCGGTGACATACCAGACGGCAGAGCCGGATATCTTCGTGGGCGGCGACGTCTATACGGGACCGAAGTTTGCCATCGATGCTATCGCGGCGGGCAAACAGGGCTGTGAATCCATCCACCGGTTCGTGCATGAAGGTCATTCCCTGACGCTGGGGCGCGACCTGCGGCAGTTTACGGAGCTTGACAAGGACGATGTGGTTCTGGAGGAGTTTGACAACGCGAAGCGGCAGATACCGGGAAGGAAAGCCGGGACAGCGAAAGAGAGCTTCCGCGACCTGCGCAGTACATTTACGGAAGAGCAGGTGAAGATCGAGGCCGCCAGATGCCTCGGATGCGGAGCCACGGTTGTGGATGAGAATAAATGCATCGGCTGCGGTCTGTGTACGACGCGCTGTGAGTTCGACGCCATTCATCTGAGCCGCGACCTGCCGGAGATGAGCACCATGAGAAAGGCGGAGGACAAGCTGAAAGGCATCCTGCCCTATGCGCTCAAGCGCGCCATCAGGATCAAATTTAAGAAGAACTGAAAAGCCGGAAGAGAAAAATGCATGAATTAGGGATAATCGTACATATCACAAAGACGCTTCAGAGCGTTGCAAAAGAAAATCATTTAAATGAGATCGGCTCGGTCACCCTGGAGGTGGGGGAGGTCAGCTCCATCGTCCCGGACTATCTGACGGACTGCTGGGCGTATTACCGGAAGAAGTTCCCGCTTATCGAGAAGGCGGAGATGAAGATCGAGATCCTGCCCGCGGTGACGTACTGCGAAGCCTGCGGGAAGACGTATCCCACCGTGCAGTACGGCCGTCAGTGCCCACACTGCGGCAGCTGGGATACATACCTGGCGGCGGGGGACGAGTGCAATATCCGGGAGATCGAGGCGTGCTGAGTCCGGGGAAAAGCCCGGGATCGTGTCAGAGAAAATGCGTCCTGTACGGGCCGTTTCATTAAAAATCAACAAAAGAGAGAAAAGGGGGCATTTGTTATGCTGTTTCATGTTTACGGTGCGGAGGCTGTACCGCAGTGGATCGCCATGCTGGGAGTTCTGGCGGCGCTGATCCTGCTTAATGAATTTGCGAGGAGGACGAAAGCCGGAGGGATCATCATGTTCTTCGTGATCCCGGCGGCGCTGACGGTTTACTTCATCGCCATTGCCGTGGGCGCCGGGATGGGCGCGGAGTGGGCGCTGACCAATCAGACCCACGTCTATATGAACGGATGGTTCCACTACGCGAAACTCTATGCGTCGCTGGCGGGCTGTATCGGATTTATGATGATCAAGTATGAGTGGGGCATCGGCAAGACCCACTGGTTTAAGGCGTATCCGTTCGTGATCGTGGCGATCAACATCCTGATCGCGGTTGCCAGTGATTTCGAATCCGCCATCAACGGATGGTATTCCTGGTGGCTGTCCTCCGAGGACGTCTGGCTCTTCGGCGGCTGGCACAATGTATTCAACGGACTGGCCGGCATCATCAACATTTTCTGTATGACCGGCTGGTGGGCGGTGTACAGTTCAAAGGATAAGAAGGACATGATCTGGCCGGATATGATCTGGGTCTACATCATTGTCTATGATATCTGGAACTTCGCCTATACATACAACTGCCTGCCCACCCACTCCTGGTTCTGCGGCGTGGCGCTCCTTCTGGCGCCGACCATTGCGGCGCTCCTCTGGAACAAGGGCGGCTGGATCATGAACCGTGCGAACACGCTGTGCATCTGGTGCATGTTTGCCCAAGTGTTCCCGCTCTTCCAGGAGACGCTCTCCGACGGAACGCAGCTTTTCCCGTGGGCGACGCTTCCGAAGCTTTACGCGGACGGGACGCTGAACGGCATTGCCGCAGGCGGAAATGCGAACGCAGACCCGACGATGATGACCGTGGTGAGCGTGCTGGCGCTGGTGACGAATATCGCGGCGCTTGCGTACATCATTTATGCGTCTAAGAAGAAAAAGATCAATCCGTATAAAAACGAAGTATTTACAGAATTTAAATATTACAAGAACGCGGCAGCGAGAGCGGAGATGAAATAATGGGAAAAAGATATTTAAACTGTACGGCGTCGGATATCCTTAAGATGGACAGTGCGCAGCTGATCGATGCCATCGCGGGGAGCGAGGGCCGGCTCCTGGTGTGCGAGACCATCGGGGCGGTGCGGCCCATGCTCGGGGATGTGACCAATGCGGAGTTCGCCTGCGCCATGGGCGCGGACTTGCTGATCCTGAATCTGTTTGATGTGAATAAGCCGGAGGTGCAGGGACTGCCGGAGACGGCGCCGGAAGATGTGGTCCGGGAAGTGAAGTGGCTGACCGGCCGGGCTGTGGGGATCAATCTGGAACCCCTGGAGGAGGATGTGGAAAGCTCCGTGGAGACGAACGGGGAATGGCATCTGACTTCCGGGCGGGCGGCGACCGTGGAGAACGCCCGCAAAGCCATAGACATGGGCGTGGACTTTATCGTCCTCACCGGCAATCCGGGGGTGGGCGTGACGAATGCGGCCATCATCCATACGCTCCGGAAATTCCGGCAGGAATTCGGCGACCGGGTGATGCTTATCGCCGGGAAGATGCATGCGGCCGGCGTGCTGGCGGAGAGCGGGGAGAATATCATCACGGAGGAAGATGTGCGGGCGTTCATCGGCGCCGGCGCGGACGTGGTGCTCATGCCTGCGCCGGGGACGGTGCCGGGTATTACCACCGAATATATCCGCGGGCTGGTGTCCTGCGCCCACAGTCTGGGGAAACTGACCCTGACGGCCATCGGCACATCCCAGGAAGGCGCGGACATATCGACGATCCGCGAGATCGCCCTGATGTGCAAGATGACCGGGACGGACCTTCATCATCTGGGCGATTCCGGGTATCTTGGCATGGCCCTTCCGGAGAATATCCTGGAATACGGGAAGGTGATCCGGGGCGTGCGGCATACGTATCACCGGATGGCGTCGTCCCTTAACCGGTAATACGGTATCTGGAAATGTGATAAAATGTGAGCCCTCTCCCGGGGTGGGACTGGAATAAAGAGGCTTTGGAAAGCTGATCTGTTCCGGGTCCTGCCCCGGGAGTTTTTTTGCATCCGGCGTGCATGCAGGACAGGGAAGTCTTGCAAAATGCGTTTCGATGCCGTAAAATAAAGTGCAGATTTGCCGCACGGCGCGGTATGGGGCGAACGCAGACCCTGCGGATCGTCAGCGGTGAGGAAAGTGCGTTTTAAGCAGGAGGTGGAAGTATGCCGGCCGGGATGATACATGCCGAACAACTGATCTATGAATATGACAAGCGGGATGACGAGGGAAATGTGATCGGTTTCGAGCGGGCCATTGACGGGATTGATATTGATATTCCCCAGGGCTCTTTTGTAGCCATCCTCGGACATAACGGATCGGGGAAATCAACCCTGGCCAAGCACATGAACGCCATTCTTGTACCCACCGGCGGGACCATGTGGGTGGACGGCCGGGATACGAAAGATCCGGAACAGCTCTGGGATGTGCGTCAGACAGCGGGCATGGTATTCCAGAACCCGGACAATCAGATCATCGGAACTGTTGTGGAAGAGGACGTGGGATTCGGCCCGGAGAATCTGGGCGTGCCCACAGACGAGATCTGGCAGCGGGTGGAAGACAGCCTGAAAGCTGTAGGCATGCTGGAGCGCAGGAAAGATTCGCCGAACAAGCTGTCCGGCGGACAGAAGCAGCGGGTGGCCATTGCCGGTGTGCTGGCCATGGAGCCCAAATGCATCGTGCTGGATGAACCGACGGCCATGCTGGATCCGAACGGAAGAAAAGAAGTGATCCGCGCAGTGGAGAAGCTGAGGAAGAGAAAACATGTAACGGTTATCCTCATTACGCATTATATGGAAGAAGTGATCGATGCAGATCAGGTGTTTGTCATGGATGGCGGACATATCGTGATGCACGGAACGCCCCGGGAGATATTCAGCCGTGTGGATGAACTGAAAAGTTACCGGATGGATGTGCCTCAGGTGACGATGTTGGCTGAGACACTGAGACGTCAGGGCCTGGATCTCCCGAAAGGGATCCTGAGAAGAGAAGAGTTGGTGGAAGCATTATGTCGATTGCGTTAGAACATGTGAGTTATATATACAGTCCCGGAACAGCCTATGAGAAGCATGCGCTGAAAGATGTGAGCTTTGAGATCCCGCAGGGACAGTTTGT
>DWVL01000004.1 GCA_019120275.1 Candidatus Mediterraneibacter excrementavium
AAAAAAGAACAATTTTTTTATTTCGACAAAGATGAATTTAAAGAGATTATTTTTGGTCCAAAGATAAATGAGTTTTCCAAGGAAATAATCTGTTTATTAGTTGAAAAATATAATCCCCAAATAAGAATGAGACAAGCAAAAATCAATTTTTATCACTATAAAATGGATATAAACGATATAGCCTAGCCAACCATCAATATTCGGTGGTTGGTTTTTTGTTACCTGAAATCAGAACAAACGATTATGGGCGTAAGCCCGGAAAGGGGAAATCATGAGATACACGGAATATCACGCCGGGAAAGCGGTGATCAAGGACAGGAAGCTGCTTCCCGGGGCAATGGAGAAGCTGGCAGCTTATGAGAATACCGGTCTCACACCGGGGCAGATTATGGAGCTGAAGGAGCGGGATACAGAGAAAGCACCGGAGATACATAAAAATAAGCGTTCCAGTGTTTACACATGCCCGAGCTGCAATCTGGTACTTATCAACAAAGATGAAAATGGCTGGTTTTGTGGGCAACATTATAAATTCTGTCCGGATTGCGGGCAACGGTTGAAGTGGGAGGACTGACATGCAGGAATTAGAGAAGATTTTGCAAGAGATACGAGGTCTGGACAAAATATTACTCATAGAGCTGCTGAAAACCCTGATTGATATGGGCGAAGTAGAAGATATCATTCGCAAGCATGTGTCTGGTAAGGATACAGATGTCCCTACCAATGACGGCTGGATCCCGGTGGATAAGCAACTGCCGGAAGCTGGAGAACATGTACTTGTTTCTTTCAAAAGTGCTGGATTTCTTCCGGCTACGGCAATTATTTCGGAAAATGGAAGATGGAGCATGCTACAAGGCGCGAAAGGCTTCAATGATGTTACTGAGGACGTCATTGCTTGGCGTCCTCTTCCGGAGCCGTACCGCCCGAAAAAGGAATCTGAAGGCAGCCGGAGACTTCGGGAACGGGAAGAATTTTTCAAGGAGTGATTGAAGATGAGTGAGACAGAATTGAGAAAATGCCCGTTTTGTGGCGGGGAAGCAAAGTTTGTGGTTATTTCAAAAAGTGATTCCCTTTGTGATATTGGATATTGTTTTACAATTCAATGCTCAAAATGCTATATAAAATTACCGCGTGAATATAGAGTTGATTTTAAATTATCAGACAGAGGAGGTGTGACCACAACCTTGGACGAAAGAAAAATAGCAGTAAATGCATGGAACAGAAGGATATTTGATAAAGAAAAGGTGATTGAGGAACTTGATAAGCTTACAGGAGAAGAATGCACACTTCATGAATGCGGAATACGTAGCGAGCGATGTAAGCCATGTATTGCAAAGAAAGCAATCGAGATTGTCGAGAAAGGCGGGATCGAATGAATAAGAAGAATTTACAGCTCGGCAGGAAATACATCCACAAGCGCCAGACAATGATCGACGGCGTCCTGCGTGAAGCAGAGCGCTGGATCAAGTGCGATAGGATAACGCCGACCGGCGCAATCTTCAGACGGGAGTTTGAGCCGCGGATCCGGATGACGGATGCGCAGATAGAACGGGAAGTGTATGAGCGATGATGAAATATCCAGAATATGAGTGCGGCAATACTCACAATACGTGTATGGAGAGTGCGGCTGCACACATGATACGGGTACAGGCCGAGCAGATCCGGCGGATGACCGTGGACGAATATATCAGAGAAAAGACAGGGAGTGGTGCGGATGGACAAGAAGATACTTGAAGACTACATAGACGCCTGCGCGTTTATCAAGGACACAGAGGCAGAGATCGCGCGGCTGGAGAAGAAAAAGCGGTACGTGCAGGACAAGGTCCGCGGGAGCAATCCGGACTGGCCGTACGAGGAGCGGTCGTTTAATATCGGCGGCACGACGGAGACAGTACAGGACTCCGACGCGCTGGCAAAGGAGCGTCAGATCCTGGACGAGCAGAGGCGGATCGCGCTTGATCTGAAGCTGGGGGTCGAGGAGTGGATGAAGGAGATCCCCTTCCGGATGCAGCGGATCATCAAATACAAATTCTTCAACCGGCTGAGCTGGGAAGAGGTGGCGACGCTGATGGGGAAGAAGTGTACAGCGGACAGCGTAAAAAAAGAATTTCAGCGTTTTATGAAATAAAATGAAAGTTTGTCCCGAATGTCCCACATGTCCCGTTTTAATCTGTTATAGTGTATCCTGAAAGAAGTAGGAAAACCTCTTCTGATGAGCCGGAAGGCGCGAGCCGGATGGATCAGACTATTTTCCCCCTTAAAAGTAATGCAGAGAAAGACGTCCCGCGTGGGGCGTTTTTCTTGTATAATGATGAGTGGTATTGTATAATAAAACAGGTGTTTGTGGAAGCGGGAGAAGGAGTTAAATATGAAGTGTGTAAGATGCGGCGTGGAAATGAAAAAGGAAAAGGTAGAGATACATTTAGGATATACTGCAGAAAAGAAGTATCCTAATGGCGGCGGATTTCAGGAACCTATTAATGCAAAAAGCATTTATATATGTCCTAAATGCGGAAAGATTGAATTGTATATAAACGAGTAAGACGCAAAGCGCCCCTCCGGGGCGCTTTTCCTATGCGGGCATATCATCAACGGCAGATGAGCAGGGTAGCGCCCTGTGTCCCGGTTCGACTCCGGGTGCCCTGCGTTTACAGAAAATAATAAGCCGGAATTGAAGGTGGTGAAGTGGCGGGCTATGAAAACATAAAAGACCATGGATTTGACAAGCGAACCGCGGGCGAACGGCGGGAAATTGCGATAAAAGCTGGTAAAGCAAGCGGGGCGGCGCGGCGTCGGAAGGCGGACTTCCGGAAAACGCTGAACATGCTGTTGACTACGGAAATAGAGAATGAAGAGTGGAAGCCGGTTCTGGAGGCGCTTGGTGTTGAGTGCACTCTTGAATCGGCTTTAAATATGGCCATGATCAGGGAGGGGCTGGCTGGTAATGTGAAGGCATATGAGGCTATCGCGAAGTATGCGGGACAGAATGGACGGTCGGATTCCGATTTGGAAGAGCAGATGGCAAAGATTCAGCTGATGCAGGCGCAAAAGGAAAAGGTTAAAAAAGCTGATCCGGAAGATCTGTCTGGAAATGGCGCGCGAGATCCGCACGATGTGATCATACCGGAGCTGTGGGAAATCTTTGATGATCATGAGCATGAGCATCAGATCATCACATCCGGTCGTGCCGGAACAAAGTCCAGCTTTGCCGGCATACTTGGTATTGCAACGATCATATCCGATGAGCCAGGTGCGGTCGTTGTCCTGCGAAAACGGCATAATAAGCTGCGCAAGACGGTGTACAAGGAGATGATCCGAGCAATTGGGCGTCTTGGATTGAGCAAAGATGAATTTGAGATCGGCCTTTCCCCGATGGAGATCAGGTGCAAGCGAACCGGGAATGTGATTTACTTTTCCGGATCAGACAGCATCGATGATACAAAAGGCATCATCGATGAGGATAAGCCAATCAGATTGGTTATTTTGGATGAGCTCACTGAATTCTTTGAAGTAGGGGAAGGCGAAGAGGAACTGACCAATATAGAGGCAACGTTTGTCAGGGGGAACGATGAATCGTTCCGGATGTTATACCTGTATAATCCCCCGAAGAATCCGAACGCCCCGGTCAATGTATGGTGTCAGAAAATGACGGCTCGTCCGGATGCCATTCATAAGCATATTGATTACCGGGACGTTCCGGTGAACTGGCTCGGGAAGAAGCTTCTTGAAGCTGCCGAGTTACTTAAGAAAATAGACTACCGCTTGTATCGCTGGGTATGGCTTGGCGAGTGCATTGGCGTTGATGATCTGATTTATTACATGTTTGGTGATGACCTAAGGCATGAGCCGGAAGGGAAAAGCTATAAGCTGATCGGGGTCGGTGTTGACTACGGTCAGCAAAACGCTACGACATACCAGGCTGCGGGTTTGAATATTAACAAGCGGAGGCTGGAGGGACTTAAGGAGTTCTATCATTCCGGACGCGATTCTGGAAAGCAGAAGAGTCCTTCAGAATATGCTGAAGAATTCGTGAAATTCGCAGATGCGCTGCATGAGAAATATTCCTGCAGCGCTTTTTACGTGTTCATAGATCCGTCTGCACAGGGCCTATCCGAAGAAATCAAACGCCTTGCGATGGATGGCGAGCATAGATACGGGATTGTGATTAAAGATGCTCAGAACGATGTGTCTGTCGGTATCCAGCGTGTACAGAAGTGTATGACGTATAAGATCATGTCGGTGTCCGAAGATCAGGAAAACTTGATCCGGGAATTTGGTACATACGAATATGATCCGAAGTCTATTGAATCTGGAAAAGAAAAACCTATGAAGATTGATGATCA
>DWVL01000027.1 GCA_019120275.1 Candidatus Mediterraneibacter excrementavium
ACGGCTCTGGATCGTCTTGAAGTTTGTGAGCATACCGCCCAGCCATCTCTCGTTTACATAGAACATTCCGCAGCGCTCTGCCTCTGTTCTGATAGCATCCTGAGCCTGTTTCTTTGTTCCTACGAAAAGGATCGTACCGCCTTCTGCAGCGATGTCAGCAACGGCTCTGTATGCATCGTCAACCATTCCCACAGATTTCTGCAGGTCGATGATGTAAATACCATTTCTCTCTGTGTAGATGTACGGAGCCATTTTCGGGTTCCATCTTCTTGTCTGGTGTCCGAAGTGTACACCTGCTTCTAAAAGCTGTTTCATTGAAATAACACTCATGTTTCTTTCCTCCATTTGGTTTTGTTCTTCCGTATGGTTTTCTCTCTGAGACCGCCCGGTTTTCCGGGGTTGGCACCTTCAGAGAAACGCACATACGTGTTTTTTTGCAACATTCGTAGTATATCACAGAAAAATCGGGTTTGCAAGGAGTTTTTTCACCGTTTCAAGGCTCTCTCCGTCCTCCTCCGGCCTGCCGACCACAACCAGGACCGCGCCGGCTTCCGACGCCGCCTCCAGCTTCTCATCAAAGCCCCCGGCCCGGCCGGTCTCCTTGGTGACAAAATACGCCGCTTCCGTCTGACGCAGCAGCGCCAGATTCATCTCCGTGGAAAACGGACCCTGCATGGCAATGAGATGGCTTCCCTCAAAACCGAGCCGCACACTCTCTGCCACGGACGGCCCTGTGGACAGCACTCTTGCAAAACAGCGCTCCCTGTAATCTTCAATTGCCGTATACAGATGCAGTTCTTTACTTCCCGTGGCGATCAGGATATTGCCCGCTGTCTGCCGCAGATAAGCGACTGCTTTCGGAACTGAGTCCACCCAAATTATATTCTCTGTTCCGACTGCATCTTTATGCCGCCCTTTTTCACAATGTGCTTTTCCACAGGCAGATCCTCCGTCCTGTCTCACACACCGCACATACCGCACAGGAAGATGCACTGCTGCTTCCTCACATGCCTCCCTGATATTTGCCGTCGCAGCCTGCGCGAAAGGATGGGTCGCGTCTATGACCAGCCGGATCCGGTTTTCTTCTATAAACGCTTCGATCTGTTTTTCATCCATGCGTCCGGCAAGCACCGTCACATGCTCCAGATCACCAAGCAGGCACTTCCCGTATTCTGTCGCCACGCTCACAAAGCATCCGATCCCGTGCGCGGATGCGTATTCCGCCAGGAGACGCCCTTCGGTCGTCCCGGCGAAAATGAGGATGCCGGGGACTGCTCCGCTGTCTCCCCCGACGTCTGACAGCCGTTCGGAACCGGCCGGATATGCCGCAAGCGCCGCCGTCATCTTTTCGCGGACGCATTTCCCCCGGATCAGTTTCCCTTCATTTCCGCAGCAAAGCAGGGCCGCACGTTCACACACATTATCCACTCCCGTGACCTTCTCCACGAAGTCCGACCCGGATGACACCCGCTCCACAGTCCTCAGTTCATCCGCAGGATATACTGCAAACGGGATCCCATATTTTTCCGACAGCCGGAGGATCGCCGGCTCATCCTTCTTCAGGTCAATGCTTGCGATCTTCCTGATCTGCCGGATGCTGATCCCGCTTTCTTCAAGGACATCCAGAAATCCTTTTTCCAGGAGTTCGGGACGGATGTCTTTCCGGCATCCGATCCCCGCCGCCATGTCCATCGGCTTCAGCCACAGCGCCTTTCCTGAAGGCCGCTGCTCTGTCACCATCACCCGGTATCTGCATTTCTCCGCATCCAATGCCGTCCCGCAGAGGATCACGTCTTCAGGCAGGCAGGTCCTTTCCTCTGAAGTCAGCATATCACCATAGGCTTCTTCTATATACAGGGCGATCTTCTCCCCGTCGAGCACAGCCGCCGATACAGCTTTCGCCGCACGCCGGTCTGTGATCGCAAGGCTGTGCTTCCTGGCGAATACATCCACTGCGAATTTTCCCTGTACGTCTGTCGCCGTCGTATGCACAGCCGTCCCGCCGGCCAGTCCCGCGATCTCATCCGCCAGGGCCGCAGCGCCCCCGACATGGCCGGACAGGAGCGGGACCACATACTGCCCCTTCTCATCCATCACCAGCACCGGCGAGTCCGTATACTTGTCCTTCACCCAGGGAACGATCCAGCGCACAGCGATGCCCGCAGCGCCGATAAACAGAAAAGCTGACCGCCCCCACTGGCCGCCGATCAGTTCAGACCGGTCCTCAGGAAGCGGCAGGACATTTTCTCCTGCATATTTTCCCGGCGCATAACCCTGACAGTCATATCCGTTTTTTTTCAGTTTTCCGCACAGTTCCCTGCCGAGCGCAGTGCCCGCCCCTGTAAAACTGAGGACAATAATCCTCTTATTTCCCGATCCGTTCATTTCCGCATATCCCCTGTTCTTCATCACGCTGCCCCCATCATACCACGCAGTGAAAAAATGCGTCAATGTTGACATTCTTTTATCCCGGAATTATCATATATTTCGTTATTTACAAATGATCTGGAAAGCTGTGTGACTGAAATGCAAAATGAACTGACCCACGGACCGGTCATGAAGACCATGCTGCGCTTCGCCATTCCCATGATCCTGGGCGACCTGCTGCAGCAGTGCTATAATATCGCCGACACGCTGATCGTCGGCCGGTTTCTCGGGGCGGACGCACTTGCCGCCGTGGGATCCGCTTTTTCCCTGATGACCTTTCTCACTTCCATCCTCCTGGGGCTTGCCATGGGAAGCGGCACCGTCTTCTCCATCCGTTTCGGGCAGAAAGATGAAAAGGCGCTCAGAGAATGCATCCTGGCCTCATTTGCCCTTCTCGGGATCGTGACGGTAATCCTCAATATCCTTGTCTTCGCCGGAACAGACTGGATCATCTGGTTCCTCCGCACACCGGAAGAACTGACCGGTATGATGAAGGATTATCTGACCGTGGTATTTGCCGGCCTGACCGGGATCTTTCTCTACAACTTTTTTGCTTCGCTCCTGCGCTCCATCGGGAATTCCGTTGTACCGCTTGCATTTCTTGCCGTTTCCGCAGTCCTCAATATCATCCTGGACCTGCGGTTCGTAGCCGGTCTGGGACGGGGCGTGACCGGAGCCGCAGAAGCGACCGTGATCGCCCAGTATGTCTCAGGCATCGGGATCGCGCTGTACAGCCGGATCCGTTTTCCACGGCTTCTGCGCCCGGATCCGTCCATCCGCCTGCGCCGCGCACGCATAAAAGAGATCACCGGCTTCTCTGCCCTGACCTGTCTCCAGCAGTCTATCATGAACCTGGGGATCCTGGCGGTGCAGGGACTGGTCAACAGCTTTGGTACGACCATCATGGCCGCTTTCGCCGCAGCGGTGAAAATCGACGCTTTCGCCTACCTGCCGGTGCAGGATTTCGGAAATGCCTTCTCCATCTTTATTGCACAGAACTACGGGGCAGGAAATTCTGACCGGATCCGCAAGGGCATCCGCACAGCTGTCATAACCTCCACGGTTTTCAGCCTGGTCATCTCCCTGCTGGTCTTCATCTTTGCCCGGCCGCTCATGTCCCTTTTCATCGACGCCGGCGAAACGGCCGTGATCACAGAAGGCGTCCGTTATCTGCGGATCGAAGGCGCATTCTACGCCCTGATCGGCATCCTGTTCCTTCTCTACGGACTTTACCGGGCGCTTGGGAAGCCCGGCATGTCGGTCGTTCTCACCGTCGTGTCGCTCGGCACGCGGGTTGCGCTTGCATACGCCCTCTCCGCGGTTCCATTCTTCGGGGTTGTGGGGATCTGGTGGGCCGTGCCCATCGGCTGGTTCCTGGCCGATGCGCTGGGCGTCATCTTCTATCTGTCCCGAGCATCAGCCAGTTGGCGCTAAAGGGCCGCATCAGATTCCAGTAGCCGGCCCCGGAAAGCCCGTATTCCCGGACCAGTTCCCATTTTGCCCGGATGCTGCGCACATCTTCAAACCAGACGACATGCTCCATGCCGTTTTTGCGGTAGGTAAACCATGGACTCCGGGAAACTTCGGCGTATTCGACAGAAGCACCGTTTTCCACCGCGATCCCAACCGCCTCTTCATTGCCGATGGATCTGGCGCGGGTGATCCCGCGCTCATAAGGCAGCGGCCAGTCATATCCATAATTGGGGATCCCCAGGATGATCTTCTCCGGCGGGATCCGGGTCAGCGCGTATTCCACGACCTCCCGGACTTTATCGAGCGGCGCCACCGCCATGGGCGGCCCATAGGTATACCCCCACTCATACGTCATCAGAAAGACGGCATCGGCATTTTCTCCCAGCTTCGCATAATCCACCCCTTCCACCAGGATCCCTCTCTGACGGTCAGACGTTTTCGGAGCGGCCGCCACAGTCACCCGATATCCGCTTTTGCCCATCCTTTGCTTTACTTTCCCAACGAACTGTACATACTGTTCTTTATTCTCCGGAAGGATATATTCAAAATCAATATCCACTCCCCGGTATCCTTTCCGTTCCATCATCTCCAGCATCTGTGCGGTCAGTCTGTCCTGCAGTTCTTCGTTTTCCACAAGCGCCCGGATCAGCTGATTGTTAAAGGCTCCCTCAGAAGAAAAAGGCGTGAGCACCATCCATGGCTCCACATTCATCTCTGCCGCCCGATCCACCATCCAGCGGTCATCCTGCCGGGGCGGGACCAGATCCCCCTCAAATGTAAAGCCATAGGAAAAGACCAGCAGCCGGCCAAGCGACGGCAGGGCTTCCTCCAGGACCGGCGGATCGATAAACGGATAGGCATATCCCGCTGTAAGATATCCCTGTGCCAGATCCCCTTCCTCTCCTTCCCCCAGGAGCAGGAGCGCCTGCCCGGGCACAAGCCGTTCACTGTATATCAACTGATTGTCAGCAATGATCTTCTGCACAGGGATCCGCGTCTCATCCGATATTTTCTGCAGCGTATCGCCGCTTTTCACTACATAGATCATAAAAACACCCCCGTAAGGGAAGCATATGCCTGCCTTCGGGGGTATATGACTCTACGCCGCAAAATTGCCGGTGTACAGCTGATAATATTTTCCTTTGGCCGCGATCAATTCGTCGTGGGTGCCCCGCTCGATGATGCGTCCCTGCTCCATGACCATGATGCAGTCGGAGTTCTTGACGGTGGACAGCCGGTGGGCGATGACAAATGTGGTCCTGCCCTTCATCAGCGCATCCATGCCGGCCTGCACCAGTTTCTCGGTGCGGGTGTCGATGGACGACGTGGCTTCATCCAGGATCAGCGCCGGCGGGTCCGCCACTGCTGCGCGGGCAATGGCAAGGAGCTGCCTCTGGCCCTGGCTTAAGTTGGCCCCGTCGCCGGTCAGCATGGTATCATATCCGTCCGGCAGACGTCGGATGAACCCGTCCGCATTGGCCAGCTTCGCCGCCCTGATGCACTCTTCATCGGTAGCGTCCAGCTTGCCGTAGCGGATATTGTCCATGACCGTTCCGGTAAAGAGGTGGGTGTCCTGCAGCACCATGCCGAGCGACCGCCGCAGATCCGGCTTCCTGATCTTGTTGATATTAATGCCGTCGTAGCGGATCTTACCGTCCGCGATATCGTAGAACCGGTTGATCAGGTTCGTGATCGTCGTCTTGCCCGCGCCCGTCGCGCCGACGAAGGCGATCTTCTGCCCCGGTTTCGCATACAGGGTAATGTTGTGCAGGACGATCTTGTCCTCATCATACCCAAAGTCCACATCATCAAAGACTACGCCGCCTTCCTGTCTCTGGTAGGTCACCGTGCCTTCCGCCTTATGCGGATGCCGCCATGCCCACTGGTTCGTGCGGACCGGAGATTCTGTCAGATTGCCGTTCCCGTCCTCTTTCGCATGGACAAGTTCCACATATCCCTCATCCTTCTCCGGCTCTTCATCCATCAGGTCGAATACACGCTGGGCGCCGGCCGCCGCATTGACTACGAAGTTGATCTGCTGGCTGACCTGGGTGATGGGGTTCGTAAAGCTCTTATTCAGTCCCACAAAGGTAACCACCGTACCGATAGTCACCCCTGCCAGGCCGTTGATCCCCAGGATCGCACCGACGATGGCCACCAGCGCATAGCTGATCCAGCCGATGTTGGCGTTGATGGGCATGAGCAGGTTGGCATAGCGATTCGCCTTGTCCGCGCTGTTCCGCAGCCGTTCATTGACTTCATGGAAATCCCGCATGGCCGCCTCTTCGTGGCAGAATACTTTGACCACCTTCTGGCCGTCCAGCATTTCCTCAATAAAACCGTCCACCGCGCCCAGATCCATCTGCTGGCGGACATAATATTTTGCCGACAGCTTCGAGAAATTAGACGTCACCAGGAGCATGACCACCGCCGTCAGGATAGAGATCACGGTCAGCGCCGGATTCAGGACGATCATGGTGATGAGCGTCGCCGCCATGGTAATGACGGAGTTGATGACCTGGGGGATGCTCTGGCTCAGAAGCTGCCGGAGCGTATCCACATCATTGGTGTACACGGACATAATGTCGCCGTGTGCATGGGTGTCAAAATATTTGATGGGCAGGGATTCCATCCGGGCGAACAGGTCGTCTCTTAACCGCCGCATGGTGCCCTGGCTCACATTGACCATGATCCGGTTGTAGGTAAACGCCGTGATCACGCCCACCGCCATGATGCAGGCCAGGCGGACGATCTGGGCCGCCAGGCCGCTGAAATCCCTGCTGCCGCTTTTCAGCATCGGGGTGATGTAGTCATCCACAAGCGTCTGCGGGAAGGTGGCTCCGATGACCGTCGCCGCCGCCGTAATGACGATGCAGACGATGACAAAGAAAAACGGGATTTTATAATAATGAAGCATGTACCGGATCACGCGGCCGACCACTTTCGGCGACGCCGCCCGGGATGTCTGTTTCTTTTCATTCTTCTCATTCATAGATCCGTATCTCTCCTTTCCAAGATTCTTACGCCGGCTGGTCGAAGTCGCCGCTTCCCTCTAACTGGGATGTGTAGATCTCCTGATAGATGGCATTGGTCTTCAACAGATTATCGTGGGTGTCAAATGCATTGATCCGGCCATTGTCCAGCACAAGGATCCGGTCCGCGGACTGGACGCTGGAGATCCGCTGGGCGATGATGATCTTCGTCGTGCCCGGGATCTTCTTCGCAAACGCCGCCCGGATGTTCGCATCCGTAGACGTGTCCACCGCGCTGGTGGAATCATCGAGGATCAGGACTTTCGGCTTCTTCAGGAGCGCCCGGGCGATGCACAGACGCTGCTTCTGGCCGCCGGATACATTGGCGCCGCCCCGGGCGATCACCGTGTCGTACCCGGCCGGCATCCGGTCGATAAACTCATCTGCACAGGCAGCCCTGCATGCCTCGATGCACTCTTCCCTTGTCGCGTCCGGATTGCCCCAGCGCAGGTTGTCAAGGATCGTGCCGGAGAAAAGAGTGTTCTTCTGGAGCACGACGGACACCTGGTTTCTCAGGACTTCCGTATCGTACTTCCGGACGTCCACGCCGCCCACGCAGACCGAACCGCCATCCACGTCATAGAGGCGGCAGATCAGATTGACCAGGGTGCTCTTGCCCGAACCGGTCCCGCCGATCACGCCGATGGTCTCGCCGCTCTTAATATGCAGGTCGATGTCAGACAGGGAATTCTTGCCGCTGCCGTGTTTGTATGAGAAATTCACATCATTGAAATCAATGCTTCCGTCCGCCACTTCCATCACCGGGTCCTCCGGGTCGGTCAGGTCCGCTTTCTCATTCAGCACTTCGCTGATACGCCGGATGCTGGCCATGGACATACTGATCATAACGACTACCATAGAAAGCATCATCAGGCTCATCAGAAGCGCCATGATATAGCTGAACAGGCTGGTCAGGTCTCCGGTCGTAAGGGATCCACCCACAATGAACTGCGCGCCGAACCAGGACACGGAAATAATGCAGAAATAAACAGCAACCATCATCGCCGGGTTGTTAAATGCCAGCAGGCCCTCCGCTTTTACAGACAGGTCGTAGAGCATTTTGGATGCTTTTGAAAACTTCACATTCTCATAATCCTCGCGGACAAACGCCTTGACCACGCGGATCGCGGTGACATTTTCCTGGACGCTGGCATTCAGGTCATCGTATCTTCGGAATACCTGGCGGAAGATCCTCAGGGTAACGACCATGATCGAACCAATGACGATCACCAGGAATACCACGGCGATCAGGAACATGCCGCTCAAGTGCCGGTTGATGATGAGGCACATGGTAAAACTGAAGATCAGGTTCAGCGGCGCCCGGACTGCCACACGGATCACCATCATGAAGGCATTCTGCACGTTGGTAATATCTGTCGTCATACGGGTGACAAGACCCGGCACGCTGAATTTGTCAATATTTGAAAATGAAAAGGTCTGGATATTGGCGTAGATCGCCTCACGCAGATTTGCCGAGAGGCCGGACGCCGCGCTTGCCGCATTCTTCCCGGCAAAGGCGCCGAAGCACAGGCTTAAGAACGCCATGACGACCATCAGCGCCCCGTAGCGGTAGACCACCGACAGATCGCCCGGCTCCAGTCCCCGGTCAATGATAATGGCAGTGATAAACGGCATCAGGATCTCGAAAACCACCTCCAGGGCGGTGAGCCCGATGCACCGGAACGTATCACGCTTATACTGCCCCAGCTGCTGTAATACTTTTCTCACGGTTATATACCTCCTGTCTGTCTTTTTCGTTCTCCTCCATGGCCGCGAACCGGCCGATCAGCTTCTTCTCAAGGTCCCACAGCTTCCGCCGCTCATCCGCGTCGAGCACGCTGCAGATCTCAGCCTCCATCTGATCCGCCTTCCGGAGGAATTCATTTCCCTCGGCGATCAGCTTCGCCGTCGGGAGAACCTTCTTCTTCCGGACATCGCCCGGATCCTCAAGAAAATACAGATAATCTTTTTCCCTCATTCGTTTGATCAGAGCGGAAAGCGTCGCCTTCGATACGCCGATCTCCCGGCACAGCTCCGTCAGGTAGGTCCCCTTCGGATGGTGCCGCAGTATGTAGACAAGAAAATAGACCTGGACTCCGGTCATCTCACTGTTCTTCAGATACTGGTCCATCTGCGCCGCCAGGTCAAGGCTGATCTTCTTCATCATAAAAAGCAGGTCTTCCGCCCTGAAATCCTCTTCCATCCGTACCTTCACCTCCTGTCAGAACGGACTGTTCATACGCAGACAGTTCGCTCCCTTATCTTCTGTCCATTAGAGATTTTATCTCAGAAAACCATGAATGTGAAATTCAAAATTATTATTATCAATAAATATTATTTATAGATATTGATTATATTTTTATATCATGTTATTTTGGATTCAGTAAAGAAGTATAATAAAGAAAGGGGAACCCCATGAACACCGTACAGCTGGAATGTTTCGTCACTGTAGCAGAATATCTGAATTTTTCAAAAGCCTCCCAGGTGCTGAAGATCACCCAGCCGGCAGTCACCCACCAGATCCAGGCGCTGGAAAAGGAACTGGGGACAAAGCTGTTCCTCCGGACCAGCAAAACCGTGACGCTGACCCGCGAGGGCGTCCAGTTCCTGGGCGACGCCCAGCTCATCCTGAAGACCGCCCTGTCCGCGAAAGAGCGTCTTGGAAACCGGGAACAGTATATCACCCTTGTCCTCGGATGCCACAATCACATGGAACTGAGCCTGCTCCCGCCGGTCCTCCATGACCTGGCCGGAGAATACCCGCTGCTGCGGCCGGACATCCGGATGATCCCCTTCCCCTCCCTCATGGGACTCATCGAGAACGAACAGGTGCATGCGGCCCTGAGCGTAAAGCTGGAGCAGAAAACATCGCCCCTCTTCTTCCGGGAGCTTTGCCGCGTCCCGCTGGCATGCGTCTGCGCCCCGGAACATCCGCTGGCCGCCCACAGCACGCTTACCGCTTCGCAGCTGAACGGGAAATTCATCGCCTGTTCGCCCCGCCAGATCCCGGATGAAGTCTTCACCGCCCAGACCCGCATCCTCGGCGGACTGCGCCCGGAGGAGCGGTATTTTGCCGAAAATACAGAAAGCGCCTTCGCTCTCGCAAAGGCGCAGCTGGGGTACACGCTGTACCCCGATATCATTCCCGCACGGGACAGGGATCTCTGCTATATCCCCATTACGGATCTGCCGAAGATCTCCTTCGGCGTGTATTACCGGTATGACCAGGACATGCCTGCGCTGAAGCGGTTCGTCAATCTGCTGGGGGAATATATCAAGTCACAGAGCATTTAACTTTTTCTCTCTTTCGGCTTCCTCGTTAATAAGCTCCTCGATCGAAAGGAACGGAACATGCTCGAACAGCCCTTCCAGTTCATTTTCAATATCCAGCGCAATCGCGATCTTAGTCAGTGAGATCAGAGAAATCTCCCGCTGCTCTCGAACCGCTTCACAGACCCCAGGCTTACTCCCGACTTCTCGCTCAGTCTTTTCTGTGAAATCTTTCTCCGCCGACGGATATTACGGATCCGGGCAGCGATCAGTTTATCGATCTCTTTAGGTGTTTTGGATAAGATACTTAAATCAATCATAGATAATATATTATCTAATTTTGGTGATTTTATCAAGTTGTAGATAATATATTATCTATAGTTACCGAAACAGATACCGGTACGTGCGCCGCTGCTGAAGCAGGATATCGCGCACCCGCATCTTTATATCTTTCGGATAATATGGTTCTTTCTCCATCAATATTTCAATATCATGTTCATCGTATGAAAACTTTAATGACTGCCCATACAAT
>DWVL01000028.1 GCA_019120275.1 Candidatus Mediterraneibacter excrementavium
TATTTCGTCCGTATTTTGATGAGTTGATATACGGTCTAAATATCCATTTTAGATAAATGAACCATAAAAATTTGTCTGGCGTACGGATCAAATCCGCATTTTGCGAATCTGGTCCGTATTACTAATACATTTCATACGGACTAGATTCAAATTTTTAAAAATATAACGGTGTTTAGATTTTAAACGTTAGCACAGCTGTTGATAACTTGCTTGATTTCCGTTTATGGAACTGAATCGATAAACAGGAATTTTCATCCCGCATTCTCTAGCTGCACCGCATTGCTGCTGCGGTGTATTTCCCCGTCTTTTGTGACAAAGACCGCTTCAACGTCGTCCAGACTTCTGATCAGTTCCATTCCTTCATCCAGGCCGAGGGCGTAGCAGGTCGTGCTGAGAGCGTCGCCGTCCACGGATTCGTCTGAAATAACGGTCACCTGGTCGAGATCGTTCTGGACCGGATACCCGGTGTCAGGATCCAGGATATGGTGATAGATCACGCCGTCTTTTTCAAAGTACCGTTCATAGTCCCCGGATGTTACAACGGACCGGTCGGAGATAGAAACAGCAGCGATGGGTACGCCGGTTTTGGCGAAGGGTTCCTGGATGCCGATGCGAAAATCTGTTCCATCGTACCGGTTTCCGACAGCCAGCATATTGCCGCCCAGATTGATCAGCGCATGTTCTGTGCCTTCACTCTCCAGATAGTCTTTCAGCCGGTCGGCGATGTAGCCTTTGGCGATCCCGCCCAGGTCTATCCTTGCCTGCGGGTCGGAGAGGGTGACTGTATTCCCGTCCACCCGGACGCAGCGGTAATCAATGTGTCTGACAGCCTCTTTGAGGGCATCCGGATCCGGCAGCGCTTTATCTTCGTTATCTTTAAAATCCCATAACCGGCTGGCGGAATCGATGGTTATATCAAAGCGTCCGCCGGACAGTTCACCGTATTCTATCCCTTTGCGGATCAGTTCCGCCGTTTCGTCGGATACTTCAACCGGCTGTCCGCCGGCCTGATTGATCTCTGATATTTCGCTTGTATCGATGGTCGCGCTGAAGAGGCCCTCATAATACTCACAGAGTTCCATGCAGTGTTCAACCGTCTCTTCCGGCGTTCCCCACGCCTGGATCTGGACTACCGTATCAAAATACATTCCGTTTGCCTGGACCGCCTCGCTTTCCGGGGGCGTAGTACAGCCGGAAAATATGAATAATGAAAAAAGTGCCGCACTTATGGCAGCGGTATGTTTTTTCACTGATCTCATCCTTTCAAATCCAATATCTGATCCCGACTTATTATACAGAATCCCTGCCGAAAATACAACAAAGTGCAAATCGAACATGTGGTTGCATTATAAAAACCGGTGTGCTATGATAACTAAGGTGTTACATTAGAAAATGTGAGCCAGAGGGATATGATGATGAAAAAAAATGACCTGATCCTCGCGGCGGCGGTCATACTGGCCGCGTGTGCGGTCTTTGCTTTCCAGTATTTCAGCAGGGGTGGCGGGGAACAGTATATTGAAATAACAGTGGATGGGGACGAGTATGGAACCTACAGCCTGGATGAAGACCGGACGGTGCGGATCAATGATACAAACCGGCTGGTGATCCGGGACGGGAGTGCACAGATGGAATGGGCGGACTGCCCGGATCAGATCTGCGTGCATCACAGAGCGATCCATGCGGGCGGTGAAAACATCATCTGTCTGCCGAATAAAGTCGTTGTTTCCGTTATAAGTCCGGAAGAAAGCGGATTGGACGGGATCGCACAGTAAACGGAGAGGATAATTTGAAAAACAGAGCTGCATATTTCGGTGTATTTACAGCACTTGCGCTGATCCTCAGTTATGTGGAGACGCTGATCCCGGTCCAGTTTGGCATTCCGGGCATCAAACTCGGGCTTGCCAACCTTGTTGTTGTGATCGTTCTCTGCAAAACAGACTGGAAAGAGGCTCTTTTGCTTTCTGTATCAAGAGTATTGCTTGCCGGATTTATTTTCGGCAGTCTTTTCAGTATAATATACAGTCTTGCCGGAGGAGTATTAAGTCTCCTTGTTATGGCTGTCTTTGTACGCTCGGAACGATTCGGGGTTGCCGGAGTCAGCATGGCCGGAGGCGTGGCCCACAATATCGGGCAGCTGGCCACGGCAATGATCGCTGTCAGTACGTATCAGGTCAGCTATTATCTGCCGGTCCTTTTGATCGCCGGACTGGTGACCGGCGCTGTGATCGGGCTGGCGGCAGACGCAATCCTGAAACGGATCCGCAATCTGGATTTCCAATAAGAAAGAAAAGGAAAGAAGCTTATGATTTCATATGTAAGAGGAGAACTGGCGGCTGTTGAACCGCAGAAAGCGATTGTTGATGTCGGCGGCGTCGGATATGGCGTCTATATGTCTCAGCAGGCATTATCCGTCCTGCCGCAGCCCGGAAATGAAGTAAAACTGTATACATATCTCAATGTCAAAGAGGATGCCATGCAGCTGTTCGGATTTCTTACAAAAGATGATCTGGACATATTCAAGCTGGTGATCGGCGTGAGCGGCATCGGGCCGAAAGGCGGACTGAATATTCTTTCCTGTATGTCACCGGATGAACTGCGGTTCGCTATCATGTCCGGGGATGCGAAAGCTATTTCCGCGGCACCGGGCATTGGGAAAAAGACGGCGGAGAAGCTGATCCTGGAGCTGAGAGATAAGGTGGATATAGAAGATGTGCTTGAGCATGCGGCACACGGCGGTGATGAAGCTTCACTTACCGCAGAAGGCGGAGAAAGCGGCATGCAGGCGGAAGCAGTGCAGGCCCTGGTTGCACTGGGATACGGAAGCGCAGAGAGTATGCGTGCCGTACGGAAGACGTCTCCGGACTGCGCATCGGTAGAAGAGATCCTCAAAGAAGCGCTGAAATATCTCTTTTAAATCGCGGGCGGGTTTTGAAATAGGAAAGGATAACCTGACTAATTATGGGAAAACGGATCATTACGACAGAAAATCTGGATGAAGATATTAAGATCGAGGGCGAACTGCGTCCCCGGTTTCTGGCGGATTACATCGGACAGGAAAAGGCAAAGCAGACGCTTTCCGTATATATCAGTGCGGCAAAGGCCCGGGGCGAGGCTCTGGACCATGTATTGTTTTACGGACCTCCCGGGCTTGGCAAGACAACGCTGGCAGGCATCATTGCCAATGAGATGGGCGTCCATATGAAAGTGACATCCGGTCCTGCGATCGAGAAACCGGGCGAAATGGCTGCGATCCTGAACAGCCTGCAGGAGCATGACGTTCTGTTTGTGGATGAGATCCACAGACTGAACCGTCAGGTAGAAGAAGTCCTTTACCCGGCGATGGAAGATTACGCCATCGATATCATGATCGGCAAAGGAGCCGGAGCACGGTCAATCCGGCTGAACCTCCCGAAATTTACACTGGTCGGTGCCACAACACGTGCAGGAATGCTGACGGCGCCGCTCAGGGACCGGTTCGGTGTTGTGAACCGCCTGGAATTTTATACAGATGAAGAACTGAAGACGATCATCCTCCGTTCGGCTTCGGTCCTTGATGTGGAAATAGACGCGGAAGGCGCCATGGAGCTTGCCAGACGGTCCAGAGGGACGCCCAGGCTTGCAAACCGCCTGCTGAAACGTGTCCGCGATTTTGCCCAGGTAAAATACGACGGGCGCATTACGAAGAAAGTGGCCGATTATGCACTGGACCTGCTTGATGTGGATAAATACGGCCTTGACCATATCGACCGCAGCATCCTGCTGACAATGATCGAGAAATTCCAGGGAGGACCTGTCGGTCTGGATACACTTGCGGCGGCCATATCAGAGGACGCCGGTACGCTTGAGGACGTCTGTGAGCCGTATCTGCTGAAAAACGGTTTCATCCAGCGTACTCCGCGAGGCAGGGTCGTAACCGCGCTTGCTTACAGACATCTGGGTATCCCGATGCCCGGAACGGAGGAGTAATTTCTAAAAAACAGTTGGTTTTTACTGGTAAATAGTTTATAATGGACTGTATGAAACGCGAGGAGGATGCTATGAGTTCAGCAAAACATTTTACAGAAGTATTGATCGGGGGAAAGGTATATACTCTCAGCGGTTTTGAAGGAGAAGAATATCTGCAGAAAGTGTCTTCCTATCTTAACCACAAGATAACGGAATGTGCAAACAGTGAGGGGTACAGAAAACAGAGTGCTGACACAAGGAACGTGCTTCTCGCCCTGAATATCGCCGATGATTATTTCAAGGCAAAAAAGCAGGGGGATTCCCTTGAAAACGATATTGAACTGAAAGATAAAGAAATGTATGATCTGAAGCATGAACTGATCTCCGCACAGATCAAGCTTGAAAATGCGGAAAAAGAACTTGCGAAGATGAAAGAAGAGAACAATGATCTTCAGATGCAGATCGTAAAACTCGAAACAGAAATGAAGAATCGCAGAAGGTAATTTATATAGGCTGTCGCTGACGACAGCCTGTTTCTTTATTTCATAGAAAATTGCTTTCCTATGAAATAAAAATGCTCCGCGAGGATTCTTTTTTAATATTTTGCAGGAAGGAAAGTAATTAAATCCCATGTCAGACAGAAAGATTGAGATCCTTGCCCCGGCAGGCTCCTGCGACGCATTCCGCGCAGCGCTGCGTGCCGGTGCGGATGCGGTGTACGCAGGTGGGAACCGGTTCGGTGCACGTGCATTTGCAGATAACTTTTCTGAGGATGAACTGATACAGGCGATCCGGGAGGCGCATCTCCACGGACGGAAACTGTATCTGACCGTCAATACGCTGCTCAGGGAAGATGAAATTAAAAGTCTGTATGAATACCTGAAACCCTATTATGAAAACGGACTGGATGCCGTGATCGTGCAGGACCTGGGTGTGGCAGACTATATCCGGAAATATTTCCCTGATCTTGACATCCATGCGAGTACGCAGATGACGATCACGGATGCATATGGAGCAAGATTTGCCCAGTCGTTGGGAATGACTCGTGTTGTTCCCGCCAGGGAACTGTCGCTGAGAGAGATCCGGGAGATCCGGGAGCGGACAGGACTGGAAATCGAATGCTTTGTCCATGGCGCTCTTTGTTACTGCTATTCCGGACAGTGCCTTCTCAGCAGTATGATCGGCGGACGAAGCGGAAACAGGGGCCAGTGCGCCCAGCCCTGCAGACTGCCTTATACATTTGCAGCTGCATCCGCACAGGGACAACAGTACTATCTCAGTGCGAAAGACATCTGTACGCTTGATCTTATCCCGGAGATGATCGAGGCGGGGATCGATTCCTTTAAGATCGAAGGAAGAATGAAAAATCCGCAGTATGTAGCCGGCGTAACCGCAATGTACCGTAAATATGCCGATCTGTATCTCGCATCCGGAAAGAAGGATTTCCATGTACAGCAGGAAGACCGTGAAGCACTGATGGATCTGTATAACCGCGGCGGGTTTACAGATGGATATTATCACACGCGCAGCGGGCGGAAAATGATCTCTTTAACGCGTCCCAATCATGCCGGGGTTCCGGCAGCCAGGATCCGGTGTCAGAGGGGAAGAGAAGTGGAAGCGTGCGCGCTTACGGATCTTTCCGCCGGTGATGTTCTTGAAATCTCCGGTGAAAAGAATGATCACACACTGGGTTCTGCGGTAAAAAAAGGAAATACATTTACATTTCTCGTACGCAGACAGGTGCGCCTGAAAAGCGGTTCCACACTCAGAAGAATACGGAACGGATCACTTCTGAAACAGATAAATGATGAAGTGATCAGCCGCCCGCTTCAGCGCTCTGTGGATGGGAAACTGTCGCTTAAGATCGGACAGCCGGCCGTTCTCCGGGTAACCGCCGGAAAATTTGATTATGAGGCCGGTTCCGATGCGCCGGTCCAGGCGGCGTTGAATCGTCCCCTTACCAGAGAACGTATCTGCGAACAGATGAATAAAACGGGGACATCTGATTTCCGTTTTGACAGACTGTCTGTTGTGATGGATGAGAATATTTTTGTGCCTGTCCAGATGCTTTCGGAACTGCGCCGCAGCGCTTTTGCAGGACTTAAGAAGAAAATACTTGCATCTTATATGAGGCTGGCAAAGGATTTACCGGGTACCGGCGCTGAATCGAAGAAAACAGACCTGAACATGGGCGGATCTGATCGCGGGTGCATGAAGATCGCTGTATATACAGAAACATGCGAGCAGCTGAAAGCGGCCGCGGACTTTATAAACGGATCCGGACAGACGCCGGCCAGACTTTATCTCGGGACCTCTGTTCTGACCGGATATGATCCAGAACAGCGGAATCACACCCGTCGCTGCGTCGATATTTTCAGAGCAAAGGGGACTGAAATCATTGCTGCACTCCCTTACGTACTGCGCAGTACGGAATATCCTGTCCTCGACCGGCTGATGGAAGAGGCTGAGAATCTGGAAACGGACGGTTTTCTGCTCCGAAACTGCGGTGAATATCAGCTGCTTAAAGAACGGGGATTTGACAAAAAAATGATTCTGGACCATAATCTATATGTATTTAACAGCTATGCGGCGGATTTCTGGGAGGAACGGGGGATCCGGGATCTTACGGCGCCTCTCGAAGAGGATGACCGGGAAGATGCATATGTCAGGACCGGGATTCCGGAAATGGAAATATATGGTGCCGAGCCGGTCATGGTGTCTGCACAGTGTCTGTTCAAAACGGCAGGGCAGTGCAGGAAGGACAGCCGTATTTCTGATCTGACAGACCGTTTTGGGAATCATTTCCCGGTCCGCGCACACTGTGATTTCTGTTACAATGTGATCTATAACCGTTGTCCGCGGCATCTGCATCCGGATGAACATCTGACCCGATGCGACGGCAGAACGGTTTACCGCATCCGTTTCAGCAGTGAATCCCCGGAACAGGTCCGGAAAATCATGAGTGAATATCTTTCCTGAGAGAATGATAAGAGAATGATAATGGTGAAAAAATGATCAACATAATCGTACAACTTTCAAAATATATCATGATCGCACTGATGGCGGCCTATACGTTTTCCTGCTTTTCCATCTTTGCGGGAAATTATGAGGACGAGGAGCGCAGAGTGCTTATCCGTCAGGATGTCCTTATATTTATGATGCAGTTTATCGCGTTTGCAGTCATGTACCTGACGACAGACGATATGCGCATCCTGTTCATATACGCAGCCCTGATGATCGTACTGCTGGGAGTGATCCTGCTCTACAGCCTGATCTATCCAAATGTGTCAAAGCTTGTTGTCAATAATATGTGCATGCTGATCACAGTCGGAATGATCATGATCACCCGTCTGTCAGCCGACAATAAAACACCGTACGGTTCATCGATCCGTCAGCTTGTGTTTGTGGTGCTGGGTGTCGCATTTGGCCTGGTCGTTCCGATCCTGATCCGGAAACTCACATTTCTGGACAAATGGACATGGATCTATGCAGGGATCGGAGGAGCGGCTCTTCTCGCAGTCGCGCTTTTTGCTCCAAAATCAGGAGGTGCACAGCTCGGATTCAAAATTCTGGGATTCAATATACAGCCTTCGGAATTCGTGAAGATCCTGTTTGTTTTTTTTGTAGCGGCAAGTCTGCATAAATCGAGAGAATTTAAAAACGTTGTCATTACGACCGCAGTGGCCGCTGCCCACGTCCTGATCCTGGTCATTTCTACAGATCTGGGCGCGGCGCTTATCTTCTTCGTCGTATATCTGATCATGCTTTACGTGGCGACCAGACAGCCGCTTTATGCTGTGGCCGGGCTTGGAGCCGGAGTGCTCGCGGCGGTTGCCGGCTACCATCTGTTCAGTCATATCCAGGTGAGGGTGGAGGCATGGCAGGATCCGATCGCCACATATACAGGGAGCGGATACCAGGTCGCACAGTCTCTTTTTGCGATCGGTACCGGCGGATGGTTCGGCACAGGATTATTTCAGGGACAGCCGGATACCATACCGGTAGCTGAGACAGATTTCATTTTTTCCGCGATCACAGAAGAAATGGGTGTGATCTTCGGACTTTGCATTATATTGATCTGTGTGAGCTGCTACGTCATGTTCCTGAATATTGCCATGGAGCTTCACAATCGTTTTTATAAGTATGTCGCCCTTGGTCTGGGAACCTGTTATATCTTTCAGGTATTCCTCCAGATCGGAGGTGTGACCAAATTCATCCCGTCTACGGGTATGACGCTTCCGTTTGTCAGCTACGGGGGAAGTTCCATGCTGAGCACGATGATCATGTTCGGCATTATCCAGGGACTGTACATCGTACGTGAAGACGAGGAAGAACAGATCGAGAAGGAGAAAGAAAGGGAGTTAAGATATGGCCTGGGAAGAACAACAGCCGGAAAAACGCCGAAGAGCGCCCCGCGATTCGAAGAAGTCCCCCGGCAGAGAACGCGTAAAAAACAAAGACCGCGTACGAAATAAAGAATTTGCCAGGATCACGTATTTTTTTGTTATCCTGTTTATCGCGCTGATGGCATATATCGTATATTTTGCCGCTTTCCGGGCAGGTTCATTTGTAAACAGCCCGTATAATCAGCGGCAGGATGCATTTGCGCAGAAAGTCATCCGCGGATCGATCACTGACAGAAATGGAACGGTGCTTGCCAGAACAAATGTGTCCGATGACGGAACAGAGACAAGAGAGTATCCATATGGTTCCCTGTTCGCCCATGTCATAGGATACAGCAGTCCCCAGTACGGAAAAACCGGCCTGGAATCTGTTGAAAATTTTGATCTGCTGACTTCAAATGCATTTTTTATTGAAAAACTGCAAAATGAATTTAACGGGAAAAAGAATCAGGGAGACACGGTCGTCACCACACTGGACGCAGACCTTCAGCAGTCTGCTGCAGATGCACTTGGCGATTACAGAGGAGCGGCGATCGTGATGGAGGCTGACACCGGAAAGATCCTTGCCATGGTATCCCACCCTGACTTTGATCCCAATTCTATTTCATCGGAATGGGAGACGCTGAATACAGATGAAAGGAACAGTCCGCTCCTGAATCGCGCGACGAGCGGTTCCTATGCCCCGGGGTCGGTATTTAAGATCGTAACTGCGCTGGCTTACATGCGCCAGCATCCGGATTATGCAGATTATACGTATGATTGCAGCGGGTCGATCACCGTAGGCGATACAACGATATCATGCGCCGGAGGAACGGCACACGGACTTCAGGATCTCAGAAGTTCGTTTGCGAATTCGTGCAACTGTTCGTTTATCAATCTTGGCCTGCAGCTGGATATAGACGGATATCGTGAAACGGCAGAAGATCTGCTGTTCAATTCCCGGCTTCCCGGTGTGCTCGGATATTCTAAAGGTTCTTTTACGCTTGACGGGGATTCCAGTGAATCAGAAGTCATGATGACGGCCATGGGGCAGGGCGAGACGATGGTCAGTCCGTATCAGATTGCCCTGATCACTCAGGCAATCGCAAACGGCGGCACTCTGATGGAGCCTTATCTTGTGGATTCGGTCACGAACTATACCGGTGCAGAGGTGCGCAGAAATGTTCCGAAGAGTTCCGGACGGCTCATGACTGCGGATGAAGCGGTCATGCTTAAGGAATATATGAGCGCTGTGATCAGCGACGGGACTGGTTCCTCTCTTTCCGGACGATCCTACACCGTTGCAGGAAAGTCCGGTACCGCACAGTACAGCACCAGTGAAAGCGAACGCAGCCATTCCTGGTTTACCGGCTTTACAAACGTTGACAATCCCGAGCTTGTGATCACCGTTGTCACGGAAGGCTCGGACGGGAGCGCCGGCGGACGGGCTGTATCGATCGCCGGAGAAATCCTTGATTCATATTACGGTTGAGTGAGAGTGTAAATTATATGAAACTATACTGCGATCTGTATATCAGCGAATGCTGGCTGGACAAAAAGGAAAAAATAATACGGAGACTGCGCAGGAACAGACTGCTGCCGAAGATGTATGTCATAACGCTTCCTGCCGGCAGGCAGAATAATCTCGAATTCTATTCGGGCCTGCTTCTCCGGCAGCATGTGTTCAATATTGACGGATTGTTCGTTGTAGGCATCGCAGACGGATATGAAGGATGTCTGGAGATCGTCCGTAAAATAACGGATGAAGTATACCGGATCACGGGAGATTCCGATATCCGCAGCTACATTCTAGAGAGACAGACGAATTATGAGAAAACGGGGCAGTGATACAGATGTTACATATAATCTTACTTATTTTAAAAATAATCGGTTTCGTAGTTCTGGGACTGCTTGCACTCATACTTCTTCTTCTACTCATCCTGCTTCTGGCTCCGATGACATGCACGGTAAATGGAAGGATTGACAACAGCCTCGAAAGTCTGGAAGGCAGAGTGCGCTTTCACTGGCTGTTCCGTCTCATTTCGGGGGAAGCCGTGTGGCGCGATGGAAAATTGTCCTGGCGCATCCGTGCGGCATGGAAACGATTCGGGGATGCCGGACCGGACTCGAAAGAAGAACCTGTTTCTGAAAACAGGAGACAACCGGAAATATCTGAAGAACCAGGGACTCCGGTAAAAACAGGGACTCCGGTAAAAACAGGGATCCCGGCAAAAACAGAGGCCCCGGCAAAAACAGAGACTCCGGCAAAAGCAGAAGCTCCTGAAAAAACAGATGCTGCGATAAAAACAGAAATTCCGGCAAAATCTCAAACTGCAGAAAAACAGGAGGTTTTTTCAGTTGTTCAGCTGCTGTACAAAAGGATAAAATCTTTTTTGCAGAGAATCAAATATACATTTCGGCAGTTCTGTGATAAGATAAAAGCACTAAGCGATAAAAAAGAACGGATCATGTCATTTCTTACAGACGAGATCCATCGGGCGGCGTTTTCAAGAGCGATCTGTGAAATAAAAAGACTGCTCACCCATTTCCGTCCTGACCGCGCTGAAATCCGTGCCACATTCGGTTTTGACGATCCGTCCCATACGGGATATGCCCTTGCCGGCATCAGCCTGTTCTATCCGGTGATCGGAGCATACACAAGTCTGACGCCGGATTTTGAACACAAGGTGCTGCGCGGCTCTGTATTTTTAAAGGAAAAGTTCCGTCTGCTGTATGTGGTGATATTTGCATGGAATATGGTTTTTGACAGAAATGTACGGACGACATACCGGCATATCAGGGAATTCAAATGGTAATCCCTGTGCCATTTCATAAATTATCAAAAGTCATGTGAGGAGGAAAATAGAATGGCTGAAGAAAAAAATAATTTTAGTTCAACTCTGGAATCGCTTTTCAAAGGCATGGACGGCGTTGTATCGTCAAAGACGGTGGTCGGTGATGCGATCCATATTAATGACACGATTATCCTGCCGCTTGTCGATGTGTCGTTCGGCATCGGAGCCGGCGCGTTCTCAGGCGACAAAAAA
>DWVL01000029.1 GCA_019120275.1 Candidatus Mediterraneibacter excrementavium
TACCAGCGAATTATTGATTACATCGAGAATAACCACAACGTTATCCGAGTGATTGAGAACAAGGCAATCTAACGGCTTGCCTATTCAACACAAAGGAAAATCTAATGTTGTGCATAAATAAACGGCTCTACGGGCCCGACAGGTGCAACAGGCGCCACGGGTGCAACAGGCGCTACAGGTGCAACAGGCGCTACAGGTGCAACGGGCACAGCCGCACCGGTCAGTTTCCTCTCCGCCTATGCGACGCCGGCCCAGACCGGAACAAACGGGACGATGCTTGTTTTTGACCGGAACGCTTCCCAGGCTGGGACGGACATTACACATGACCAGAACAGTTCACAGATAACACTCCGGACGCCGGGATACTATAGTGTGTCGTTTAACGGGAATCTCGCGCCGATATCCGCTTCAACACTTCCGCTTACGATCGGATTATATCTGGAACAGAACAGTACGCCGGTTGCCGGCGCGGCTGCACAGCATACGTTTCAGAATGCCACGGATTCGACAAATCTGGCGTTCTCACAGATCCTTGACGTAACATCCGTGCCGGCCACGCTTCAGGTAGAGGCGCAGGGCGGCGATTTCGCGTACAGCGGAATTAATCTGACTGTGCAGAAGATCAGCAGTCAGCCGTCCTGAGTGATTTTGTCACTGTTCCTTTCAGAGAAAATATGATATGATGCCTGCAGATATGGAAACCGCGGAGAGATCCGCGGCTTCCGCTTCAGCATAACTCAGACAGGAGACAGGAACAGTATGGGATTTTCAATAGAGACAGGCATATCTGTATTTACGGTATTTATACAGGGGTTACTAAGCTTTTTTTCACCCTGTGTGCTGCCACTGGTACCTTTATATCTGGGGTATCTTTCCGGAGGATTGAATGAAGGGGTAAGCGCAGCCGAAGGATTCAGCACCGGTCAGGGGATGCCGTCAGGTGTCAGACTGCGTCTGTTTCTGCGCGTACTCTTTTTTACGCTGGGGATCAGCGGAGCGTTTTTTGTGCTGGGACTGGGAGCATCGGCTGCCGGCAGCTTCTTTGGTGAACACCGGATGCTTTTTGCACGGATCGGAGGGGTGCTGATCATTCTGTTCGGACTGTATCAGCTTGGGGTATTCGGGAATTCCCGGGTGCTTGGCGAAGAACACAGGCTTCCGGTCCGGTTTGAGAGGATGACAATGTCGCCGGTTACGGCGCTGATCATGGGATTTACTTTCAGTTTTGCGTGGACCCCCTGCGTGGGGCCGGCGCTCACCAGCGTCCTTCTGATGGCTGGCAGTGCACAGACCAGCGGGACCGGTTTCCTGATGATAGGAGTCTATACGCTCGGATTCATATTGCCGTTTCTGGCAGCAGGGATTTTTACTGCGCAGCTGCTCGGATTTTTCCGCCGCCATATGAAAGTGGTGCGGTATACGGTTAAAGTCGGGGGTGTGCTGATGATCCTTATGGGCGCGTTGATGTTCACCGGGAAAATGAATGATATTACGGGATATCTGTCAACCGTGCAGACAGACACCACGCAGGAAGGTCAGAACGGACAGGGTGAGGGATCCGGGGAGGATGATCAGAGCAGCCCGCAGAAAGACAGTGGGGCGGACAGCGGAGCGGATGGCGCGGAGGACGAAAAACGCGCGCTTATGCCGGCGCCTCTGGCAGATCTGGAACTGACGGATCAGTTTGGCAGGACGCATAAGCTGGAAGATTATAAAGGCAAAGTGATCTTTCTGAATTTCTGGGCCACGTGGTGTGGTCCGTGCCGCAATGAGATGCCGGATATCCAGAAGCTTTACGAAGAGTATTCTGCTCAGGGAGAAAACGCGGAAGTCGTGATCCTGGGAGTGGCCGGGCCGGATATAGGGCAGGAAGGGTCATCGGATGATATTGCCACTTTTATGGAAGAAAACGGGTATACTTATCCGGTCCTTATGGACGAGAGCGCGGAAATGTTTACACAGTACGGAATCTCCGCGTTCCCGACAACGTTTATGATCGATCAGGACGGAAATGTATATGGATATGTTCCGGGACAGATGACAGAAGAGATCATGAGGAGTATTATAGATCAGACACTGAACGGCAGCACTTCATAGTGCTGCCGTTTCTGCGATGGCAACAGAGTAAATCTGTCAGTGTGAAAACGGAGGTATCTGTGCTATAATGAAATGCATAGTGTTCCGCTTTTCTGTATACGATCCGCCCGGCACAGAACAGGGCGGGATGCGGTACGGCAGCAGGACCGGATTATGATAGGTGAGGTGAAGATCGATGAATGTACTTGTAGTTGTGGATATGCAGAAAGATTTTATCGACGGTTCTCTTGGAACAAAGGAAGCAGTGGCGATCGTACCGGCAGTAATCGGGAAAATCCGTGGATTTAACGGACTTGTGATCGCGACCCGGGATACGCATGGTGCGGATTATCTTGAGACGGAAGAAGGAAAGCATCTTCCGGTTGTCCATTGTGTAAAAGGAACGGTGGGCTGGCAGCTTCATCCGGATGTGGAGAAAGCCGTCAGGGAAAAGAAAGAAAGCAGGATCATAGACAAGCCGACATTCGGCAGCGTGGAACTGGGAGAATATTTACGCAGGCTGAATGAAAGTGAGCCGATAGATAAGATCACGCTGGTCGGACTCTGCACAGATATCTGTGTGATCTCCAATGCGCTGCTCCTGAAAGCGTATCTGCCGGAAGTGCCGGTCGAGACGGATCTTTCCTGCTGCGCGGGCGTGACGCCGCAGAGCCATGATCAGGCAGCGGAGGCCATGAAGATGTGTCAGATCGGAATTGTGTGAGAAAATCTCTCTCCAGAATCGATAAGAACTATGTTTAGAAAGGAGAAGCATCATGGAAAATTTTCAGTATTACACACCGACAAAAGTTGTATTTGGCAAAGGAACAGAGGATCTGACCGGTGAACTTGTAAAGGCGCAGGGCTGCCGGAAAGTGCTGGTCCACTACGGGAGCGGCAGCGTTGTACGGAGCGGTCTTCTGGACCGGATCTTCCGTTCGCTTGACGCCGCAGGGATTGATTATATTTCGCTGGGCGGTGTGGTGCCCAATCCGAGACTGTCTCTTGTATATGAGGGCATAGATCTCTGTAAAAAAGAAAAGGTTGATTTTATCCTTGCGGTGGGAGGCGGCAGTGTGATCGATTCCGCCAAGGCTATTGGATATGGTATGACAAATGACGGTGATGTGTGGGATTTCTACGACAGGAAGCGTCAGGCTCAGGCATGTCTTCCGATCGGCACGGTGCTGACGATCTCGGCGGCAGGATCGGAGATGAGCAATTCTTCGGTCATCACGAAGGAGGACGGATGGCTGAAGCGGGGATACAGCAGTGATTATTCACGGCCGAAGTTTGCGGTGATGGATCCGGTGCTGACTATGACACTGCCGAAATATCAGACGGCAAGCGGATGCGTGGACATTATGATGCATACGATGGAACGCTATTTCAACCAGTCTGACAACATGGAACTGACGGACGGCATCAGCGAGAATCTGATCCGCACAGTGATGAAGAATGCCCGGATCCTGATGACGGAGCCGGAAAATTATAATGCCAGGGCTGAAGTAATGTGGGCGGGCAGCCTTTCTCATAACGGACTGACAGAGTGCGGAACAGATGGCGGTGACTGGTCCAGCCATCAGCTGGAGCATGAACTGGGCGGCATGTTCGACGTGGCGCACGGTGCAGGCCTGGCGGCTGTATGGGGAAGCTGGGCACGCTATGTCATGGACGCCCGTCCGGAACGTTTTGCACAGTTTGCGGTCAATGTCATGGGTGTGGATCCGGCAAAAGATGACGCCGGGACAGCGCTCAAAGGGATTGAGGCAATGGAAGACTTTTATCGGTCTATTGATATGCCGGTATGCATCCGCGACATGGGGATTGAAGTGACGGAAGATCAGCTGAATGAACTGGCTGACAAATGCAGTCATTTTGGAGGCCGGACGCTTGGCGTGGTGAAGAAGCTGACCAGAGACGATATGTATCAGATCTATAAAAATGCAAGAGGCTGAGCGGCAGCGGAAAAGTCTCGTGCGGGATGTATTTTGATGAAGTGAGGAGAGGTGCATTATGGAGTCGACATTGAAGGATTTAAAAGAAAGAAGAAGCATTCGTGCTTACAAACAGGAACAGATCAGAGAAGAAGACCTGCGCAAGATCCTGGAGGCCGGAATATACGCACCGACCGGAATGGGCATGCAGTCTCCGAAGATTGTTGTCGTACAGGATAAGGAGACACGGGATTATCTTTCGGAACTGAACGACAGATACCTGGGCAGCGGAAAAGACCCTTTCTACGGCGCGCCGACAGTACTTGTAGTCCTGGCTGCAAGGGATAGAAATACCTGTGTGGAAGACGGGGCGCTCGTCATGGGCAATCTGATGAATGCCGCCTATGCTCTGGGTATCGGATCCTGCTGGATCCATCGCGCAAGGGAGGTTTTTGACTCGGCGGAAGGAAAAGCATTGCTTCAAAAATGGGGCATCGACGGTGACTATATCGGCGTGGGACATTGTGTGCTCGGATATCCGGCCGATGATGCCGTTCCGCAGGCTAAATCGAGAAAAGATGATTATATTGTCTATGCAGGGTGATAGGATCTTATGATAATCTTAAGATTTATCCTGGCGGAAACAGTGGCGCAGGCTGTTGTTTGATGGTACAATATAGCACAGTAAAGTGTGAAAGGAGAGCGCATCACATGGAAACGTATATGGAAATGCTGACGCGGCGTGCGAAGGAGGCTTCAGTTGAGGCGGCAAAACTTGGAACAGCAGATAAGAACAGAGGATTGCTTTCTGTGGCGGATGAACTGACAGCACAGCAGGATATGATCCTTGAAGCAAATGAAAAGGATCTGGAAGCGGCAAAACAGAAAGGTGTCAAACAGTCGCTGATCGACCGGCTGGCGCTTTCGGAAAAGCGGATCGGTGATATGGCTGAAGGACTGCGGCAGATTGCTGCACTTGATGATCCTGTCGGCGAAGTCCTGTATATGAAGACACGTCCAAACGGACTGCGGATCGGACAGAAGAGAGTTCCCCTTGGTGTAGTGGGTATAATCTATGAATCCCGTCCAAACGTGACGGCAGATGCATTTGGCCTCTGTTTTAAGACCGGCAATGCGGTGATTCTGCGCGGCGGCAGTGATGCGATCCATTCCAATCAGGCGATTGTTCATGCAATCAAGGCGGGATTGCGGAAAGAGCGGCTCTGTCAGGATCTGATCGTGCTGGTAGAAGATACAAGCCGGGAAATCGTTTCCGAGATGATGAAAATGCATGGCAGGATCGACGTCCTGATCCCAAGAGGAGGCGCCGGGCTGATCGCCAATGTAGTGGCTAACAGTACAGTTCCGGTGATCGAGACGGGAACCGGAAACTGTCATATCTATGTGGATGAAACAGCAGATGTGCGGATGGCAGCGGATATTATCGAAAACGCCAAAACACAGCGCATGGGGGTGTGCAATGCCTGTGAATCCCTGGTTATACACAGCGGGATCGCGGCAGAAGTACTTCCGGCGATCGTGCAGAAACTGAAGAATCACGATGTGGAGATCCGCGGAGATGAACGTGCACAGGCTCTTTCGGATCAGATAGAACCTGCAGTGGAAGCAGACTGGGGTACAGAATATCTGGATGCTGTGATCTCGGTAAAGATCGTTGATTCCATTGATGAGGCTATCGGGCACATTAATAAATATAATACCGGACATTCTGAATCCATCATTACCAGAGATTATGATAATGCGCTGAAATTCCAGGATGAGATTGATGCGGCTGCCGTGTATGTAAATGCTTCTACCAGGTTTACCGACGGATTTGAGTTTGGATTTGGTGCAGAAATCGGCATCAGTACACAAAAGCTTCATGCGAGAGGACCGATGGGGTTGGAAGCGTTGACAACAACGAAATATATTATTTTCGGAAATGGCCAGGTAAGAAAATAGCAGTTCCCATCCAGGCGCATTTCGTGGACGGGTAAATCAGCACTTGCATAATATACAAAAAAGATGTATTATTATGCAAGTGCTATTATTATTTTGTGGAGTACAATTCATGGAAAAGCTTTACTTCTGAACCACCGGGGTATATTATAAAAAACTGTATGACAGATGAATGATGAAAGGACAGAGACTATGATCAGAGTGGGAATTATCGGAGCTACCGGCTACGCAGGCGGTGAACTTGTAAGGATACTGACCGGACATAAAGATGCAGAGATAAAATGGTATGGATCACGCAGCTATGTGGAACAGAAATATGCGGATGTATACAGAAATATGTTTCAGATTGTTGATGCGGCGTGCATGGATGATAATATGGAAGAACTCGCTGAACAGGTGGATGTGATCTTTACCGCGACTCCGCAGGGACTGTGTGCATCTCTTGTAAATGAAGAAATCCTTTCAAAGACAAAGATCATTGATCTGAGTGCGGATTTTCGTCTTAAAGATGTGCATATCTATGAGGAGTGGTACAAGATCGCGCACAAGGCGCCGCAGTTTATAGATGAGGCAGTGTACGGACTGTGTGAGATCAACCGGGAGGATGTAAAAAGGGCAAGACTGGTTGCCAATCCGGGCTGTTATACGACATGTTCGATCCTGACAGCCTACCCGCTTGCAAAAGAGGGACTGATCGATATGGATACACTGATCATCGATGCCAAATCCGGAACATCCGGAGCGGGAAGGGGAGCAAAACTCCCGAATCTTTTCTGTGAAGTGAATGAGAATATTAAAGCGTACGGTGTGTCGACACACCGACACACGCCGGAGATCGAGGAACAGCTGGGGTATGCGGCAGGGGAAAAAGTCGTTCTCAGCTTCACCCCTCATCTGGTGCCTATGAATCGGGGAATTTTGGCAACAGAATACGCGAAGTTAAAAAAAGATATGGAATGGGAAGATGTAAAGGCTGTTTATGACAAATATTATGCAGCTGAAAAATTTGTCCGTGTATTGGATCAGGATGTATGCCCGGAAACAAAGTGGGTTGAAGGCAGCAATTATGTCGATATCGGATTCAAGATTGACCGGCGGACCGGACGAATCATCATGATGGGCGCGATCGACAATCTGGTAAAAGGAGCGGCAGGACAGGCGGTGCAGAATATGAATCTCATGTTTGGACTGGAGGAAAGCGAAGGTCTCGAACTTGTACCAATGTTCCCTTAGGGACGTAGTAAAATTCAATCTGACTACGTCCCGGATTGAGATTTAAGGTGTCCCAGATTGAAAAAAGGGGTGTCCCCAAATACAGGAAAGGCAGATAATACCGAAATGATACGCACAATGACAATAGATGATTATGAAGAAGTGTATGCTTTATGGAAAAAGATCAGAGGATTTGGAATCCGCAGTATTGATGATTCGAGAGATGGTGTAGATCGATTTCTCAAAAGAAATCCGACCACAAGTGTGGTTGCAGTGAAAGACGGAAAGATCATCGGCAGTATCTTGTGCGGACATGACGGACGACGCGGCTGTCTTTATCACGTGTGTGTGGATGAAGCATACCGGCGTCATGGTATTGGGCGTGAGATGGTGGTTTATGCGATGAAAGCACTGCAGGCGGAGAAAATCAATAAAGTTTCTCTTATTGCGTTTACGAAAAACGACATTGGAAATGCATTTTGGAATACCATTGGATGGACGGAACGTCTGGATCTGAATTATTACGACTTTACTTTAAATGAAGCAAATATTACTGCATTTAATGAGCAGTGACAGATAGTAAAATTTACAGATAAAAGAAAGCGGGGGATATTCATGCAGGTTATTGAAGGCGGTGTAACAGCGGCGAAAGGGTTTCAAGCTGCAGCGGCAGCAGCCGGGATCAAATATCAGGATCGTACGGATATGGCTCTTATTTACAGTGAAAAACCGTGTAAAGTGGCAGGTGCATTTACAACAAATCTTGTGAAAGCGGCTCCGGTTAAATGGGATCAGGCAATCGTAGACGGTGGACTGAAATCACAGGCGGTTATTGTTAACTCGGGTATTGCCAACGCGTGTACGGGCGAAAAAGGAATGGAATACTGCAGAGAAACTGCAGAAGAAGCTGCGAAAGTACTGAATGTGGATGAAAAAAGCGTCCTGGTGGGATCTACAGGTGTGATCGGCATGCAGCTCCCTATGGAGCGGGTGAAAGCAGGGATCCGGGAGCTTGCGATGTCAAAGAAAGCAGATCTGCAATCAGGAGCATCGGCGGCGCAGGCTATCATGACGACAGATACGCGCAGGAAGGAAGCGGCGGTCACGGTTGAGATCGGCGATACAATTGTAACGATCGGCGGCATGGCGAAAGGCTCGGGCATGATTCATCCGAACATGTGCACCATGCTGGCATTTATCACAACGGATGCAAAGATTTCCAGAAAAGCTCTTCAGGCGGCGCTGAGCGAAGATGTACAGGATACATATAATATGATTTCCGTAGATGGCGACACGTCCACAAACGATACGGTGCTGCTCCTGGCGAACGGCGCCGCGGGAAATGAAAAGATCACATATGGAACGTGGGAATATGAAGCTTTCAAACAGGCGCTTCATTATGTAAACGAAACACTGGCGAAGAAAATGGCCGGGGACGGTGAAGGTGCTACAGCACTTTTTGAAGCAAAGATTATTAATGCTGATACAAAAGAACAGGCAAAAACACTTGCAAAATCAATCGTCTGCTCTAATCTGACAAAAGCGGCTATAGCAGGGCATGATGCTAATTGGGGAAGGATACTTTGCGCAATGGGGTATTCCGGGGCAAAGTTTGATCCGGAGAAAGTAGATCTGTATTTTGAGAGCGATGCCGGGAAAATACAGCTTATCGAAAATGGCGTTGCACTTGACTACAGTGAAGAAAAAGCGACGGAAATCCTGTCGCAGCCGGAAGTAACCGTTATCGCAGATATTAAGGAAGGTGACATGGACGCGGCTGCGTGGGGATGTGATCTGACGCATGAATATATTAATATCAATGCAGATTATCGTAGTTAATCTAAATAGGGACAGGGTAAAATCCAGTTTGGGACACCGTAAAATTCAATTGGGGACGTAGTAAAATTGAATTTTACTACGTCCCCAATTGAACAATTGAAGGAGGAGAAGTATGAACAGTAACATGCAGCAGTATCTTGACAAGGCGGAGGTCCTTATTGAAGCTCTGCCATACATCCAGCGTTTTAATCGCAAGATCATTGTGGTGAAGTATGGCGGCAGCGCCATGGTTGACGAGGAACTGAAGAAGCGGGTTATCGAGGATGTGACTCTTCTGAAGCTGGTCGGTTTCAAGCCGATCATTGTTCACGGCGGCGGCAAGGAAATAAGCAAATGGGTCGGGAAAGTAGGCATGGAGCCGAAGTTTGTCAACGGTCTCCGTGTTACGGATGAGGACACCATGGAAGTAGCGGAAATGGTCCTGGGCCGTGTGAACAAGAGTCTGGTACAGCTTGTGGAGAGCCTGGGCGTACGCGCTATTGGCATCAGCGGTAAAGATGGTGCACTGATGAAGGTAGAAAAAAAATACTCAGACGGTGAGGATATCGGATATGTCGGAGAGGTCAGAGAAGTGAACGGGCAGATCCTTTATGACCTTCTGGAGAAGGATTTTCTGCCGATCGTTTGTCCGGTTGGACTGGACGATGACTTTCACACGTACAACATTAATGCAGATGACGCAGCCTGCGCCATCGCGAAAGCAGTCAGGGCTGAAAAACTGGCGTTTCTGACAGACATAGAAGGAGTATACAAAGATCCGGATGATCCCTCCACACTGATATCGGAACTTCGTGTAGATGAGGCCCGGAAACTGATGGACAGCGGATATATCGGAGGAGGCATGCTGCCGAAGCTTCAGAACTGCATTGACGCTATCGAGGCAGGCGTATCCAGGGTGCATATCCTGGATGGAAGGATCCCGCATTGCCTGCTCCTCGAGATATTTACGAATAAAGGAATTGGTACGGCAATCTTAAACAGTGAAGAAAGCAGGTATTATCATGGTGAATAAAAAAATACAGGACGCAGAAGAAAATCTGCTTCACGTTTACAATCGCTTCCCTGTTGTCCTGGATCATGGAGAAGGAATGTATCTTTATGATGCGGACGGAAAAGAGTATCTGGATTTTGCTGCCGGCTTTGCAGTAACAGGACTGGGATATGACAACAGAGAACTGAATGAAGCACTGAAGGAGCAGATCGATAAACTGTATCATACATCGAATCTTTATTATCACGAAAGCTGCGGTGAGGCTGCGAGAGAACTGAACCGTGTCTGTGGCATGGACCGGGTATTCTTTACCAACAGCGGCGGCGAAGCGATCGAGGGAGCGCTGAAATCCGCGAGGCGTTATGCCTATACAAAAGGAACAGGCAGGTATGAATTTATCGCGATGGAGCATTCTTTCCACGGGCGGACGTTTGGTGCGGTTTCCGTGACCGGGCACGCGCCGTACAGGGAGCCGTTCGAGCCTCTGGTGCCTGGAGTGAGATTTGCAAAATTCAATGATCTCGACAGTGTGAAAGCATTGGTAAATGATAAGACATGCGCGATTATCCTGGAACCGCTCCAGGGGGAAGGCGGGATCAATCTGGCCACACAGGAATTCATGGAGGGGATCCGGAAGATCTGTGATGAAAACGGGATCCTTATGATCTGTGACGAGGTACAGTGCGGTATGGGCAGGACTGGGACCATGTTCGCATGGCAGGGATTCGGCACAAAGCCGGACATTATGGCCATGGCGAAAGCAATCGGAAACGGGATCCCTGTGGGCGCGTTCGCCATGACGGAAGAAGTGGCGGCATATTCCATGAGGCCGGGCGACCACGGAGCCACATATGGAGGAAATCCACTGGCTTGTACAGCGGTGAAGACGGTAATCGGGATCTTTGAGCGGGAACATATCGTGGAACATGTAAATGAGGTTTCTCCATATCTGACGAAAAAGCTGGATGAACTGGTGGACGAACTGGATTGTGTCGTGCGACGTAAGGGGAAGGGCCTGATGCAGGGGATTGAGATCACGAAACCGGTCGCCGGGGTAAATCAGCGCTGCGTGGAAAACGGACTGCTGGTGATCCAGGCAGAAGGCAATGTACTCCGTTTTGTTCCGCCGCTGATCGTGGAAGAGAAGCATATCGATGAGATGATCGGAAAGCTGAAGAAGGCCCTTGAGGATTAGACGGACACCGCAATATGCGGAATAATGCGGAATATCGAAGCGCCAACAGCGTATATGAAACCAATTACAGGACATACTAATTAACCGGCAGGCATAAACTGTACGGGAGGGATGTTCTGTGATTGGTTTTTTTATTGCGCTTCTGTCCGGTGCGCTGATGAGCGTGCAGGGGGTTTTTAACACTCAGGTTACAAAGACCACAGGGATATGGGTGAGCAACGGCTGGGTGCAGATCACCGCATTTGCAGTCTGTCTGGCCGTGTGGTTTTTTACCGGACGTGACAGTATTGCTGCGATCGGGAGGGTCGAGCCAAGATATCTGCTGCTCGGCGGCGTGATCGGAGCAGGGATCACCTGGACGGTGATCAGGAGTGTGGAGGCGCTCGGCCCTGCAAAATCCGCACTCCTGATCGTAGTGGCACAGCTTGCAGTGTCCTATCTGATCCAGCTGTTCGGACTTTTCGGTATGGACAGGGAGCCGTTTTCCTGGAGGAAATTTGGCGGACTGCTCCTGTCGGTCATCGGTATCGCGATATTTCAATGGAAATGAAAATGACCGGACAGGAAAATAAGATGTAATATCCCTGTAACAAAACGTCAAATCTTTAACAAACAATTAATTGTCTATTGTATTTTTGGTAAAAATTCGTTACAATATCTTTGTCTGACATTTAAGGGGTGCTTTCTCCTGGCAGAAAGAGCAGGGAGAAAATGCAGGATAAACATGTAAGATTTTACCGGGAAACGCGTTTGATGAAAATGCTGGTGATAATGGCATTTTTATTCCTTTCCGGCTGCGGGGAAAAAGCGGAAGAACACGGACTGGAAGAACTGTCTGTTTCGGGAGAAACCGGTGGCGCGGAGGATGGATCCGATGCCGGCACAGCATCCGGATCCGTTGATACATCCGATGCCGGCACAGCGTCCGGATCCGGCGATACATCCGATGCAGAGATCTGCGTATATATATGCGGTGCAGTCCATGAGCCGGGCGTATATGAACTTCCGGAAGGCTCCCGCGTGCATGAAGCACTGGAAATGGCCGGCGGCATGACGGAAGAAGCGGCTGCGTACGCGCTCAATCTCGCGCGGATCGCTGTGGATGGAGAGCAGATTTATGTGCCGGATGCGGAAGAGATCCAGGGACAGAGCATACTGTCCGGATCGGGATACGAGAAAAAAGTGAATATCAATACAGCTTCTATGGAGGAACTTATGACCCTGACAGGGATCGGAGAAGCAAAAGCTGAGAGCATCATCCGTTACCGGGAGGAAAACGGAGGATTCCAGAGTATTGAAGATCTGATGGAAATCGGCGGAATCAAAGAAGGTGTATTTGAAAAAATAAAAGATGACATTACAATATGACACAGGAGTCGGGATTTAGGAGTATGAGTAAAAAAATTTTGGTTGTAGATGATGAAAAACTGATCGTGAAAGGGATCCGGTTCAGCCTGGAACAGGAAGGCATGGAAGTGGACTGCGCATACGATGGAGAGGAGGCGCTGGAGTGCGCCAGAAAATGTGAGTACGATCTGGTCCTTCTGGATGTCATGCTTCCAAAGCTGGATGGGTTTCAGGTCTGTCAGCAGATCCGGGAGTTCTCGGACATGCCGGTCGTTATGCTGACAGCGAAAAGCGAAGATATGGATAAGATCCTGGGGCTGGAGTACGGAGCGGATGATTATATCACGAAACCGTTTAACATACTTGAAGTGAAGGCCAGGATCAAAGCTATCATGCGCCGCACATCCAGGCGGAAAGAACCGGCGGGTGGTCCGGTCCTTATCAAAGGTAATATGAAGATCGACTGCGAGAGCCGGCGCGTCTTTATCGGGGAAAGAGAGATCAATCTGACGGCCAAGGAATTCGATGTTCTGGAACTGCTTGCAACAAATCCGAACAAAGTGTACAGCAGGGAAAATCTCCTGAATCTTGTGTGGGGATATGATTATCCCGGGGATGCGCGGACTGTGGACGTGCATATCCGCCGCCTGCGGGAGAAGATAGAGATCAACCCGAGCGAGCCGAAATACGTACATACAAAGTGGGGAGTGGGTTATTATTTCCAGGGGTAAACGAACGTTTATACTGCGGGACAGGATCTTAAAGAATATGAGGTTCCGCTTTATTATCTTATTTATGCTGGCAGGGCTTGTTCCCTGCCTGGCTGTGCTTTTCGGCGCTGTAAAATTCTACGAACTCCGGGCTGTTGAACTGAGGACGGCCGAGATGCAGAATCAGTGCACGATCCTTGGCAATCAGCTGGATAATTACAGCTATCTGACCGATCCCACATCTGAAGTGATCAATGCGAATCTTGCCCAGCTTACCAATATTTATAATGGCCGGGTCATGATCATTAACCGTGAGCTGGAAGTGGTAAAAGACACGTACAGCCTGGATGAGGGAAAGACAGATGTGTCCGAAAATGTTGTGCGTACAATGAAGGGGGAGACGACAAACCATTATGACCGGAAAAACCATTATATAGAGGTCACTTCCCCGATCTTTGAACCGGGCGGCGAGGATGTGATCGGCGTCATGCTGGCCAGTGTATCAACCGACAATATCGAAGTGACCCGTCAGATCATATTTACACAGGGCGGCATCGTGGTAGGCATCATCATGACGCTCCTTGCGGTTCTCAGTGTGTTTTTCGCTGACCGTATGGTGCGGCCGCTCCACAGGATCACAAAAGCGATCGAAACAGTGACGGAAGGCTACGGGGACGATGTGCTGCACGTGGAGACGTTTACGGAGACAAGACAGCTCAGTGAAGCATTCAATAAAATGCTCGGACGGCTGAAGATCCTGGACGAGTCCCGGGAAGAATTCGTTTCCAATGTCTCCCATGAACTGAAAACGCCCATGACATCGGTAAAGGTACTGGCGGATTCTCTTCTGGAAATGCCGGACGCACCGGTTGAAATGTACCGTGAATTCATGGAAGACATCGCAAAAGAGATCGACCGTGAGAATCAGATCATCACAGATCTGCTGTCGCTCGTAAAGATGGACAAGACAGGTCAGAATATGAACATCTCATCAGTCAATATCAATGATCTTCTGGAACAGACGCTGAAACGTCTGCGTCCGATCGCGGATAAGAAAAATGTTGAAGTGGTCATGGAAAGCTTCCGGCCGGTCACGGCAGAGGTCGATGAAATGAAGGTTTCCCTTGTCGTCTCGAATCTTGTGGAAAATGCGATCAAGTACAACCATGAAAACGGGTGGGTCCATGTATCTCTGAATGCAGATCACAAGTACTTTTATATCAAGGTGGAGGATTCGGGGATCGGTATTCCGGAAAAGGATCAGCCTCACATTTTTGAACGTTTTTACCGGGTGGATAAGTCGCACTCGCGGGAGATCGGCGGTACGGGCCTGGGCCTGGCGATCGCCCGCAGTGCGGTGATCGCGCACAGGGGATCAGTCAAGGTATACAGCAGTGAAGGAGAAGGCACAACATTTACGGTCAGGATCCCGCTGACGTATGCGGCGGCATAGGAAACCACAGCACAGGAGGAGTAAATGGTGAAAAAGAAAATATGGCTCTTCGCGTTCATCCTGGTTGCTGCTGTGCTTGCGGCATGCGGAAAAGACGCCTCTGAAGAAGATTATGATTCTTATATATACTGTCTGAATGCGGAGGGTACGGGACTTGTAAAAGAAGCATATGAGTTCCCTGAAGGAGAAATCCAGGAGCAGGCGGAACATATGCTCGGAAAGCTGCAGGAACCGTCTGATGATCTGGAATGCATCAGTCCGATCCCGGAGGAAGTGGAAGTGCTGGGATGCAGCCTCTCCGGGAGCATACTGGACGTGGATTTCAGCGGAACGTATATGGATATCGGACGGATCCGGGAGAAGCTTGTCCGGGCAGCAGTCGTACAGTCGCTGGTGCAGATCAGCGGGATCAATGCAGTGCGTTTTACGATAGAGGGAGCGCCCCTTGTGGACGGCAGCGGTGCAGAGACCGGTCTGATGAATGCGGATGATTTTGTGGGAAATACGAGTTCGTCCCCAAGTTCCTATCAGACGGACACACTGACGCTTTATTTTGCCAATGCAGAAGGCGACAGACTCGTGGAGCAGAATAAAACCGTACGATACAGCAGCAACGTGTCCAAGGACAAGCTGATCGTGGAGAAACTGATGCAGGGGCCGTCCGGCGACAGCGCCAGTCCTACGATCAATCCCAATGCGGACCTGCTCAGTGTGACGACAAAAGACAAGATATGTTATGTGAATTTTGACAGTACATTTCTCACAGGAGAGTATGATATACTTCCTGAACTTACCATATATTCGATCGTAAATTCTCTGGTTGAGGGAACAGAGGCTGAACAGGTGCAGATTACGATCAATGGGGAATCCAACGCGGAATATATGGGTACGGTGGATCTTTCCAAGCCGCTTTCGGCAGATCCGGACTTGATCGCAGTCAGAGACGATGAATGAGAAAACGTCCGTTTTGTACAATATGTATTCTTTTTCTTGTGATACAGGCCGCCAGAGTATTGTCTGCCGGCGCGGAAGACACGGAGTTCTCCGCACTGGAGAAGCTGGCGTCGGAAGAAATGCGCATAAGCCTGTGCGGTACTGTATACAGGATCGAAGAAAAGGCAGAAGTTACAGCCTTTTATCTGAAAGACAATGCCGTTTCATCGGCAGGCGGGAACATGAAGGAATCAAAAGTTCTTGTCTATTATTCCAGGGAAAATCATCATCAGAAAATCAGGATCGGAAATACTCTGTATATCCGGGGAGAGGCACAGCTGTTTGATAAGGCGCGCAATCCGGGTAATTTTGACCAGAGGCAGTATTACCGCAGACAGGGGATCCGTGTGCTTGTCTGGGCGGAAGAAATGGCGGTGCGGTCTGCTGATACAGACAGACTCCGTCAGGGACTCGCGGAATTAAGAGACAAATGGAACCGGCTTCTGATCCGGCATCTGGGGGACTATTACGGCGGAACGATGAGCGCTGTGCTGCTTGGGGAAAAGAGCGGGCTGGATGCCGGGATGAAAACCATGTATCAGAAATGCGGCATCAGCCATCTTCTCGCCATATCCGGACTGCACATGACCTTTCTGGGGATGGGGATTTACAATGCCATGCGCCGGGCGGGAGCGGGGTTCATGCTCTCAGGCATAGCCGGCGGGATCCTTCTGATCCTGTACAGCCTGATGATCGGATCCGGAGTCTCCAGTCTGCGGGCTCTGATCATGTTTCTTGTTCGCATCGGCGCGGAGATCACAGGGAGTGATTATGACCTGCCCACCAGTCTGGGCGTTTCGGCGGCGATCCTCTGCGGATGGCAGCCGCTGTATCTTACAGATGCGGGATTCATACTTTCCTACGGGGCGATCCTGGGGATCGCAATGTTCGCACCCGTATTTACGGATATGTTTGGTCATGCCGGGCGCCGGCCTGCGGTAGTGAAATGGATTCTGGACGGAATGAGCACCAGTCTGGCAGTGAATCTGCTCCTTTTAGGCCCGCTGCTCTGGTTCTATTTTGAAATCCCGCCGTACTCCGTTCTGTTAAATCTGGTCGTCATACCGGTCATGCCGGTGGCTATGGGAGCCGGGATAGCAGGATCTGTACTGGCGCTTCTGTGGGATGCGGCGGGCGGCGTCGTGCTTCAGGCATGCAGGGCGGTGCTGGCAGGATACGACCTCGTGTGCATGTGGAGCAGCAGCCTGCCGTTCAGCCGGTTCGTATCGGGAAAGCCGTCTGTGTGGTGGCTGATCGTCTATTATGCCGTCCTTGGAATATTGTATGCGGTATATACTTATCTGAAAAGGAAAGAAAAAACCTGCAGGATCCCGGGAGTTATGGCGCTTGTTTTTGCATCGGTGATGCTCCTTATATGCCGGTGCGGGTATGAGCAGAGGACGGATGTGCAGATCACAGTACTGGACGTCGGGCAGGGAGACTGCATCCATATCCGGGGCCCGTCCGTGGACATCCTGGTTGACGGGGGCAGCAGCGATGCCTCTGATGTGGGAGCATACCGGATCAGTCCGTATCTGTTAAGCTGTGCGGCGGACGTTCTGGATTATGTTTTTATCACTCATGGTGACGGGGATCATATCAGCGGGATCCGGGAAATGCTTGAGGATCAGACGTTCGGCGTGCAGATCAGGAATCTGGTCCTGCCGCCTGTAAAATACCATGATGATACACTGCGCGGTCTTGCGCTTCTGGCCGCCCGGAACGGCACCCGGATCCTCACGGCAGAAGCAGGGGGAATGATCGGGGACGGAAGCCTGGTCCTGGAATGCCTGGGGCCGGAAAAAGATGCGGGACTGGAGGCGGGAAATGAAGCCTCGCTGGTGCTGGAGGCATCCTCTGGCGGATTCCGCATGCTCCTGACTGGTGACGTGGAGGGCGAAGGGGAAGAAAAACTGATCGAAAGCGGCAGCCTGAACCGTTGCGATGTGCTCAAAGCAGGACATCACGGATCGAAAAATTCCGGTTCAGAGAAATTTCTGGACCTTGTACAGCCTGCGGTCACGCTGATCTCCGCAGGGCGCGGGAACCGGTACGGACATCCTCATGAGGAAACGCTTAACCGGCTGGAAGAGAGCGGGAGCAGGATTTATTCAACACAGGAAAATGGAGCCCTGACGGTCCGCACAGACGGACAGCATATATGGATATCCGGAACAGTTTCCGGAACAGCGTGACAGAAACTCTTGTCAAAGCAGGGGGATTTCCTTTATAATACAAGAGTTATGAAAAGCCTGAATGAAGATTTGAAAACAGGACAATTTAAACAGATCTATCTGCTGTACGGAGAGGAAGATTACCTCAAAAAACAGTACAGGGACCGTTTTATAAAAGCAATGGTGCCGGATGGGGATACAATGAACTGTTCCCGGTACGAGGGCAAAAAGACGGACATCAAAGAAGTGATCGATCTTGCCGAGACTCTGCCCTTTTTTGCGGAGCGCCGGCTGATCGTATTTGAGGATACCGGTTTTTTCAAAAGCGGCGGCGGGGATCTGGCAGATTATATCAATGGCGGCATGCCTCCGACTGCATATTTTATTTTTTCGGAGAGCGAAGTGGATAAACGCAGCGCTCTGTATAAGGCGGTAAAGGCAAAGGGGCATATTGTGGAACTTTCTGCTCAGGACGAGTCAACCCTGCGGAAGTGGATCCAGGGCCTGGTCAGAAAAGAAAGAAAAGAGATTTCTTCTGCGGATACGGCGTATTTCATCAGCAAGGTCGGTACGGATATGGAAAATATCACGAAAGAACTGGAGAAACTTCTGTGTTACTGTATGGACAGGACGGAAGTGACACGCGCCGATATCGATGCGGTGTGCATCACCCAGATCACGAACCATATTTTTGAAATGGTCAATGCTGTAGCGGAGCAGGACCAGCGTAAAGCGCTGGAACTCTACTATGATCTTCTGGCGCTGCGGGAACAGCCCATGCATATCCTGGCGCTGATGGCGAAGCAGTACAGGGATCTGTTCCATGTGAAAGAACTTGCAGGGCAGGGGTATCCGCGCAGAGAGATCGCATCCCGGGCGGGACTCCATCCGTTTGTGGCGGGAAAATATGAAAAACTGTCCGGAAGATTCACATCCGGACAGCTCAGGGCGGTTATGGAAGAAATTGCAGATCTGGATCAGCGGATCAAGACCGGTCTGATCACCGACCATCTGGCGGTGGAAGTATTTATCGTAAAGCATGCAAAGAAATAAAGGACATCAATTTTTCCGGTATCGGGCCGGAGGCTGGAGGAGTAAGAGTGGCAGTTATAGATCAGAGTAAAATCAGGAACTTTTGTATTATCGCACACATCGATCACGGCAAGTCTACGCTGGCAGACCGGATCATTGAGATGACCGGACTGCTGACAGACCGTGAGATGCAGTCGCAGGTGCTGGACAATATGGAACTGGAGAGGGAACGGGGCATCACGATCAAGGCTCAGGCGGTCCGTACGGTTTACAAGGCGGATGACGGCGAGGAATATATGTTTAACCTGATCGACACCCCGGGACATGTTGATTTTAATTATGAGGTATCCCGCAGCCTGGCAGCCTGCGACGGAGCGATCCTGGTCGTGGACGCGGCCCAGGGAGTGGAGGCCCAGACACTGGCCAACGTCTATCTGGCGCTGGATCATGATCTGGATGTGATGCCGGTCATCAATAAGATCGATCTTCCCAGTGCAGATCCGGAACGGGTAAAGGAAGAGATCGAGGATGTGATCGGACTGGATGCGGAGGACGCACCGCTGATCTCAGCGAAGACCGGGCAGAATGTGCATGAAGTCCTGGAACAGATCGTGACAAAGATCCCGGCGCCTACAGGTGATCCGGATGCGCCGTTAAAAGCGCTGATCTTTGATTCCAAATATGATTCCTACAAGGGCGTGATCGTCTTCTGCAGGATCAAGGAAGGCACAGTGAAAAAAGGCACGCCGATGCTGATGATGGCTACGGGTGCCAGGGCGGATGTAGTGGAAGTGGGTACGTTCGGCGCGGGACAGTTTATCCCCTGCGATGAACTTACGGCCGGAATGGTCGGGTATATCACTGCCAGCCTGAAAAATGTCAAGGAAACGCGGGTGGGCGATACGATCACGAATGCGGAACATCCCTGTGACGAGCCGCTCCCGGGATATAAGAAAGTAAATCCCATGGTCTATTGCGGACTGTACCCGGCGGACGGCGCCAAATATCCGGACCTGAGAGACGCCCTGGAAAAGCTGCAGCTGAATGATGCGGCTCTTCAGTTTGAGCCGGAGACGTCGGTTGCCCTTGGCTTCGGTTTCCGCTGCGGCTTCCTCGGACTGCTCCATCTGGAGATCATCCAGGAACGTCTGGAACGCGAGTATAACCTGGATCTGGTGACAACCGCGCCCAGTGTTATCTATAAGATATACAAGACAGACGGAACGGTTATCGATCTGACGAATCCTACGAATATGCCGGATCCATCGGAGATCGACTACATGGAGGAGCCGATGGTCAAGGCGGAGATCATGGTAACGTCCGAATATATCGGCGCGATCATGGACCTGTGCCAGGAGCGCCGCGGGATCTATCAGAGTATGGAATATATCGAGGAGAAACGTGCGGTACTTCACTACCATCTGCCCCTGAACGAGATTATTTACGATTTCTTCGATGCGCTGAAATCCCGCTCAAGAGGATATGCATCCTTTGATTATGAGATGATGGGATACCAGAGATCTGAACTCGTGAAGCTGGATATCCTTATCAATAAAGAAGAAGTAGATGCGCTCTCCTTTATCGTATTTGCTGGAAGCGCCTATGAACGCGGAAGAAAAATGTGTGAGAAACTGAAAGCTGAGATACCGAGACAGCTTTTTGAAATTCCGATCCAGGCAGCGATCGGAAGTAAGATCATTGCGAGAGAAACAGTCAAGGCGATGCGTAAAGATGTGCTGGCGAAGTGTTACGGCGGTGATATCTCCCGTAAGAAAAAGCTTCTGGAGAAGCAGAAAGAAGGCAAGAAGCGCATGCGCCAGGTGGGAAATGTAGAAATTCCGCAGAAGGCATTCATGAGCGTGCTGAAACTGGATGACGACTGATGGGTAAAAGAGAATTAGAATTGTATATACACATTCCGTTCTGTGTGCAGAAATGTGCGTACTGTGATTTTCTTTCCGCCCCGGCGGACGCAGAGACGAGGAGCGGCTATGTGGAGGCGCTGATCCGGGAGATCCGGGCAGCAAAAAGTAAATACAGCGGTTACCGTGTAAGCACGGTGTTTCTGGGCGGCGGCACCCCTTCCATACTGGAGGGGGATGAGACCGCCCGGATTTTTCATGCTCTTTTTCAGAACTTTGATATTGCAGCGGATGCAGAAGTCACGATGGAGGCCAATCCGGGCACAGTGACGGAGGAAAAAGCAGAGATCTGGAAGACATCCGGAGTCAACCGGCTGAGCATCGGCCTGCAGTCTGTAAATGACAGGGAGCTCAGGATGCTGGGACGCATCCATACATTCGGGGAATTCCTTCATACATGGGAAACCGTACACCGGGCCGGATTTGAAAATGTTAATATCGATCTGATCTCGGCCATACCGGGACAGACAGCCGGAAGCTGGGAGAAAACGCTCCGGACTGCGGCGGAACTGGAGCCGGAACATCTTTCTGCTTACAGCCTGATCGTGGAAGAAGGGACGCCTTTTTATGACTGGTACGGCGGGCAGGAGCAGACGGACAGTATCGCTGCCGCCGGTATCCGCAGAGGCATGATGCCTCCGCTCCCGGATGAAGATGAGGAGCGTGAAATCTATCAGCTGACGAAGCGGATACTGGAGGAATATGGCTATCACCGTTATGAGATATCGAATTACGCGAAGGACGGCTATGAATGCCGACATAATCTCGGTTACTGGGAGCGGAAAGAGTACCTGGGACTCGGGCTTGGAGCGTCATCGCTGATCCGGGAATGCCGGTTCCGCAATACTGCAGATATGGAGAAATATCTGAAGATACTTGCTGATCCGGCAAAATATCCGGGGAAGTATGCGGGGGCGGAAGTGGAAAATATGCTCGCAGAAGAGTATGAGACGCTCACCCGGAGTGACAGGATGGAGGAGTTTATGTTCCTCGGACTGCGCAAAACAGCGGGGATCAGAGAAGCAGATTTCCGGAATATATTTGGGGAAGACATCCGTCAGGTGTACGGAAAACAGATTGGAAAGCTGATCGGGCAGGAACTGCTCGCCGGCTCGGACGGGCGGCTTTACCTGACGGAACGCGGGATCGACATAAGCAATTACGTATTCAGTGAATTTATGTTGTAAAAATCCAGAAACATAGTTGACAAACGGAAAACCGAGTGCTATCTTAGTATACGAAAGATGTTAGCACTCATAAAAAGGGAGTGCTAATAGCGCGGAAGGAGGAAATGAAGTGGCGGTCGATACGAATTTAAGCGAACGAAAACTTATCATATTGAAAGCCATTATCCAGAATTACCTCGAGACCGGCGAACCGGTCGGATCGCGTACTCTTTCAAAATATACGGAACTGAACTTAAGTTCCGCGACGATCCGAAATGAGATGGCGGATCTGGAAGATCTGGGTTATATCTTCCAGCCCCATACATCAGCCGGAAGGATCCCTTCAGATAAGGGATACAGGCTGTATGTTGATATGCTCATGGAGGAAAAGGAACACGAGATCACCGAGCGCGAAGATGCGATGCTCGAGAAGGCCGACAAGGTCGAGAAAGTCCTGCAGCAGGCCGCGAAAGTGCTGGCTTCCAATACGAATTATGCGACCATGGTCTCGGCGCCGATCAACAGCCGGAATACGCTGAAGTTCATCCAGCTCTCGCAGGTCGATGCGGAACAGGTCGTGGCGGTGATCGTACTGGGCGGAAATGTGATCAAGAATAAGATCATTGAGGTCGGTGAAACACTAAGCAATGAGACGATGCTGAAGCTGAATATGCTTCTCAACACAACGCTCAACGGAATGTCCATCGATCAGATCACACTGGGACTCATCGCCAGGCTGAAAGAACAGGCCGGCATCCACAGCGAAGTGGTAGGACATGTGCTGGACGCGGTGGCTGAGATCATCCATGTGGATGACGACATGAAGATCTATACCAGCGGCGCGACGAATATTTTCAAATATCCGGAACTCAGCGACAAGCAGAGCGCGCAGGAGATCATCAGTGCATTTGAAGAGAAGCAGCAGCTGGAGGATCTGGTTACCGAAACTCTGGCCAGTGAGAACAATCACGGCATCCAGGTATACATCGGAGATGAGGCTCCGGTGAAGACCATGAAGGACTGCAGTGTGGTGACAGCTACTTACGAACTGGGCGAGGGTATGAAAGGCACCATCGGCATCATCGGCCCGAAGCGGATGGATTACGAACATGTCATGAAGACGCTGAAGACTTTGCAGAGCGAGTTGGATGCGATTTACAATAAAAATCCGAAAGAATAGGAAGGTGGAAAGCTGGTGAGCGATAACATGAGCAAAGAAGATATGGTAAAAGAAGCCGTAGAAGAAGCGAAGGCAAAAGCCGCTGAAGCGGAACAGGCCGAGGAGACCGGAGAAGCTGAAGAGACCGCAGAGGCCGGGGAGGATGCTGGAACTGAAGAAGCAGAAACGGAAGCGCCGGAAGAGGATGCCGGAGAATGTGGTCCGGAAGACGAGGCTTCAAAGGCCGAAAAGAAAAAGCTCTTCGGAAAGAAGAACAAGAAAGACAAGAAGGATGAGAAGATCGAGGAACTGACTGATCGTCTTACCCGCCAGATGGCAGAGTTTGATAACTTCCGCAAACGTACGGAAAAGGAGAAGTCCCAGATGTACGAGATCGGCGCGAAGGATATTATAGAAAAAATCCTTCCGGTGGTGGATAATTTTGAACGGGGCCTGGGTTCCATGTCCGAAGAAGACAAAGCCGCTCCGTTCGCGGAAGGAATGGAGAAGATCTACAAACAGCTGATGACCACGCTGGACGGGATCGGCGTGAAGCCGATCGAGGCAGTGGGGAAGGAATTCAATCCGGATTTCCACAATGCGGTCATGCATGAGGAAAGCGAGGAAGTGGGTGAGAACATCATCACCGAGGAATTCCAGAAAGGTTATATGTACCGTGACAGTGTCGTGCGGCACAGCATGGTAAAAGTGGCAAACTAAATTTCCTTACAGATATTTTTCAAATATTAGAATATAAAAACGAATCATTAAAAGGAGGAGCTTTACAATGGGAAAAATAATTGGTATTGACCTTGGTACAACAAACAGCTGCGTGGCTGTTATGGAAGGCGGTCAGCCGACAGTCATCGCAAACACAGAGGGCGCAAGAACAACACCTTCAGTCGTGGCATTCACAAAGACAGGTGAGCGTCTGGTAGGAGAGCCTGCAAAACGACAGGCTGTAACAAATGCGGCCAGAACGATCTCTTCGATCAAGAGAGAGATGGGTACAGATTACAAGGTGGACATTGACGGAAAGAAATATTCTCCGCAGGAGATTTCCGCGATGATCCTTCAGAAGCTGAAAGCGGATGCAGAAGGATACCTTGGCGAAAAAGTGACAGAGGCGGTCATCACCGTTCCGGCTTACTTCAATGACGCACAGCGTCAGGCGACAAAGGATGCCGGCAAGATCGCAGGACTTGACGTAAAACGTATCATCAACGAGCCGACGGCGGCAGCGCTGGCATACGGACTTGACAATGAGAAAGAGCAGAAGATCATGGTATACGACCTGGGCGGCGGTACATTTGATGTATCCATCATCGAGATCGGCGACGGCGTGATCGAGGTTCTCTCAACAGCAGGAAACAACCGTCTTGGCGGCGATGACTTCGACCAGAAGATCACAGATTACATGCTGGCTGACTTCAAGGCAAAAGAGGGCGTAGACCTCTCAGGCGACAAGATGGCGCTCCAGAGACTGAAAGAAGCGGCAGAGAAAGCAAAGAAAGAGCTTTCAAGCGCAACAACAACCAATATCAACCTTCCGTTCATCACCGCTACGGCTGAGGGACCGAAGCACTTTGATATGAACCTTACAAGAGCAAAATTCGATGAACTGACAAGAGATCTCGTAGACAAGACGGCAGAGCCGGTAAGACGCGCGCTCTCAGATGCAGGCATCACAGCTGCGGATCTTGGCCAGGTGCTTCTGGTCGGCGGTTCCACACGTATCCCGGCTGTACAGGACGAGGTGAAGAGACTGACCGGCAAAGAGCCGAGCAAATCCCTGAACCCGGATGAGTGTGTTGCACTCGGTGCATCCGTACAGGGAGGAAAGCTTGCAGGCGATGCAGGCGCAGGCGACATCCTTCTTCTGGATGTTACTCCGCTGTCACTGTCCATCGAGACAATGGGCGGTGTGGCTACAAGACTGATCGAGAGAAATACAACGATCCCGACGAAGAAGAGCCAGATCTTCTCTACAGCTGCCGACAATCAGACAGCCGTAGACATCAACGTGGTACAGGGCGAGAGACAGTTCGCGAAGGACAACAAGTCCCTCGGACAGTTCAGACTGGACGGAATCCCGCCGGCTCCGCGCGGAATCCCGCAGATCGAGGTTACATTCGACATCGATGCCAACGGTATCGTAAATGTATCCGCCAAGGATCTGGGTACAGGCAAAGAGCAGCACATCACGATCACGGCAGGCTCCAATATGTCTGACGCCGATATTGACAAGGCTGTCAAAGAAGCGGCTGAGTTTGAGGCTCAGGACAAGAAGAGAAAAGAAGCCATTGACGCAAGAAATGAAGCGGATGCAATGGTATTCCAGACAGAGAAGGCACTCAAAGATGTAGGCGACAAGCTGGATGCAAATGATAAAGCGGCTGTTGAGGCTGACGTTCAGGCGCTGAAGGATGTCCTGGCTAAATCAACGCCGGAGACAGCGGCAGACGCAGATGTCGGAGAGATCAAAGCTGCAAAAGAAAAACTGATGGAGAGCGCTCAGAAACTGTTCACAAAGATGTATGAGCAGGCTGGAGCAGGCGCTGCAGGCGGCCCGAATCCGGGAGCAGGCGCAGGCCCGAACCCGGGAGCAGGTCCGGCTCCGGACGGATTCCAGGGAGACGACGTGGTAGATGGAGACTATAAGGAAGTTTAGTTCTCCCTCAGATCAGAGATATAAATAAGAAAAATTCTACGGGACCGCGCAGGCGGTTTCGTAGATTTTTTCGTGAAAGGTAGAGTATTCCAGTTATGGCAGAGGCAAAGAGAGATTATTATGAAGTGCTGGGCGTGGGAAGGGATGCAGATGATGCGGCCATCAAGAAAGCCTACCGTGCACTGGCGAAAAAATATCATCCTGATATGAATCCGGGTGACAAGGAAGCAGAGAAAAAGTTTAAAGAAGCTTCCGAGGCATATGCCGTTCTGAGCGATCCGGACAAACGCCGCCAGTATGACCAGTTCGGACATGCGGCTTTCGAGGGCGGAGCCGGCGGTGCAGGCGGATTTGGCGGATTCGACTTCAGCGGCGCGGATTTCAGCGATATATTCGGGGATATATTCGGAGATCTGTTCGGCGGCGGACGCCGGGGCGGACGTGCCGGCAACGGGCCGATGAAAGGCGCGAATATCCGCAAGAGCATCCGGATCACATTTGAAGAGGCTGTGTTCGGCTGTGAAAAGGAACTTGACCTGGTCCTGAAGGATCCGTGTGAAGACTGTAACGGGACCGGAGCAAAGCCGGGAACATCACCCGAGACCTGTCCGAAGTGCGGCGGCCGTGGACAGGTGGTCTATACATCCCAGTCCTTCTTCGGCACGGTGCAGAATGTACAGACCTGTCCGAACTGCGGAGGCTCCGGGAAGGTGATCAAAGAAAAGTGCCCGAAATGTGCAGGCACGGGTTATACGTCCAGCCGGAAGAAGATCCAGGTATCGATCCCGGCGGGTATTGACAACGGCCAGAGCGTGCGCATCCGCGACAAGGGTGAGCCGGGCATTAACGGAGGGCCGAGAGGCGACCTGCTTGTGGAGGTCAATGTATCCCATCATCCGGTATTCCAGAGACAGGATGTGCACATTTTCTCCACTGTTCCGATCTCGTTTGCTGTGGCTGCACTTGGCGGCGACATCCGGATCAAAACGGTGGACGGCGATGTCATTTACACAGTAAAGCCGGGCACAAAAACCGATACAAAAGTCCGTCTGAAAGGCAAGGGCGTTCCGTCACTGCGCAATCCGCAGGTGAGGGGCGACCACTATGTCACCCTTGTGATCCAGACGCCGGAGAGACTGAGTGCGGAAGCCAAAGAAGCGCTCAGAAGATTCGATGAACTGTCCGGAAATACTCTCCATCAGAACGATGATGCAGAAGAGGGAAAAGCCGATAAAAAGAAAAAGAAAGGCTTCATGGACAAAATGAAAGAGGTCTTTGAGGATTAACAGGAGCTGGCGGCATAGAATATAACAATAACTTTCCATTAGAATGCGGATTCACGAATACGGGATAAAGCCGGACCACAGTTACTGGTCCGGCTTTATCCCGTATTCCGTGAAAGGCGCATCCGATCAGAAATTCTTCTGTAATCCTGTGCTGCAATTTGCCGGACCTGTTCGACAAACAGCATCTAAAAACAAAGAATGGGGTGATGTATTTATAAATACCGTCAATTTGATAAAAACTTAAATCTTGTCCGTATGAAATGTGTGAGTAACACGGACTAGATTCGCAAAATATGGATTTGATCCGTACGTCAGACAAATTTTTACGGTTCATTCGTTTAAAATGGACATTTAGTCCGTATTGACTTACTAAATCATACCGACGAAATAATCGATTTCTTTATATTAACCGTACAGATGTCCAAAAAATACGGACTAAATATGTAATTCATATTTTTAAACCGTAAATTCTTTAAGTGGTTTCCATTTTAGCTTCCGGATTGTAGAACAGATCCGGCAAACAACAGGCTGACAGCAAATCTCCTGTTACAGCAATTCTTCAAATGTATCATAAAATGTGGGATAGGATACATCCACGCATTTACTGTCCAGGATCTTCGTGTTGCCCTCCGCTACCAGTGCGGCGATGCTGAACGCCATGGCAATGCGGTGGTCGAGAAGAGTATGGATGGACGCTCCTTTCAGCTTCCCGCCTGTAATGACCATCCCGTCATCGGTCGGTGTGACATTGCAGCCCATGGCTCTGAGATTGTCGCAGACAGTTTCGATTCGGTCGGTTTCTTTGACTTTCAGTTCGGCGGCGTCTTTAATGACAGTGGTGCCTTCTGCTACAGCAGCCATGACAGCGATGACCGGGATCTCATCGATCAGTGTGGGGATGATCTCTCCCTGGATCGTGGTACCGTGGAGTGTGCTTGTGCGGACCAGGATATCGGCGATTTTTTCGCCGCCTTCCGTGTGTTCGTTGAGAAGGGAGATATCGCCGCCCATATCTTCACAGACCTTCAGGATGCCGGCGCGTGTGGGGTTGATCCCCACATTCCTGATCAGAATTTCCGAATCGGGAACGATCAGTCCGGCTGCGATAAAGTATGCCGCGGAGGAAATATCGCCGGGAACCGTGATCTTCTGGCCGTACAGTTCCCGGCACGGTGCGATCCGGGCTGTGGCTTTTGTGCTGTTCAGCGCATGGGTGGAGCGGATGTCAGCGCCGAATTCCCGGAGCATCAGTTCGGTATGATTCCGGGAGAGCGTAGGTTCTGTTACGGATGTTTCTCCGTCTGCATACAGTCCGGCCAGCAGGATGCATGATTTGACCTGGGCGGAGGCGACCGGCGATTCATAATGGATCCCGTGAAGTTCTCCGGGCGTGATATAAAGAGGCGCGCATCCGTTTCGCAGGATGCTGGATATATTTGCGCCCATCTGCGTCAGCGGATCAATGATCCGCTTCATGGGCCGGGAGTTCAGGGATTCATCGCCGGATATCTTGGATTCAAAGGATTGTCCGGCCAGAATGCCGGACAGCAGGCGGGTTGTAGTTCCGCTGTTGCCCACATCCAGGATGTCTGCCGGGGCGGAGAGTCCGTGAAGGCCCTTCCCGTGGACAAGCACGGTGTCCTTCTTTTCTTCAATATCGATCCCCAGTGTCCGGAAGCAGCGGATCGTGGCAAGACAGTCTGCGCCTTCCAGAAAATTTCGGATCTCTGTATCTCCGCTTGCGATAGAGCCAAACATGACGCAGCGGTGGGAGATGGATTTGTCTCCTGGAATGCTGATCGCTCCCTTCAGTCCTGTAATACTGCATAATTCCATGATCATATATCCCTTCTTTCATATCTAAATCTGGCTTCCGGTTTCGGGCGGTTATGCCCGGCCGGACGCTATGTTTCATACACAATATAATGAAACTTCTGAAGAAGTTCTACCGCTTTTGCGGATGAGAGTCCGTCATAAAACTCGATCCGCAGCGCGCCTTCTTCAAATTCCCGGTTATGGATGATCCCGATATTTTTAATATTGATATTATTGCTGGCCAGGATCGTGGCGATCGTCGCGATCCCGCCTGCCTCGTCGATAATATCGCAGTACAGGGCATACTGTTTCTTGATCGGACCTGCCGAAGCGCCGGGCATGGAATTCCGGTAGTCCCTGGAAGTTTCAAACAGGGAATAGAGACGGTTTTCACTGCCGGACTCAACCGCGTCCCGGGCTTTCCGGAGCGCCTGGATATAGCCGTCCAGGATCTGTGTGATATTGGCGCCGTTTTTCAGGCAGATCTGCTGCCACATGACAGGTGATGAAGAGGCGATCCTGGTAATATCCTTGAAGCCTCCGGCAGCCAGCGCTTTCATGAGCTCATCTTCCGTATCGTGATCTTTTACGTAATTGACCAGCGTTGCCGCGATGAGATGGGGCAGATGGCTGATCGTTCCGGTAATGCGGTCGTGTTCCCTGTAATCCAGGATGACGGGGATCGCTTTCAGTGTTGTGACGAGTTCCCGGTATGCATCGATTTTTTCCTGAGAAACCTCTGCGGAAGGCGTCAGGACATAATAGGCATTCTCGATCAGGTGCGCCCTGGAACTGGCGAAACCGCTCTTCTCCGAACCTGCCATGGGATGGCCGCCAATAAAATTTTCCTCCATGTCGAGGGCAATAATTTCTTCGTGGATGGAAGTCTTGACACTGCCCACGTCTGTGAGGATGCAGTTTTCATTTATAATCGTCTTAAGCTGCGCGAGATAAGCGCTGTTGCACGCTACGGGTGCGCACAGGAAGATATAGCTGCAGCTTCCGAAGTGTTCATCAATGGAAGCGCAGGCGGTATCGATCGTGTTGTCCTGCACAGCAAGCGCCAGCGTTTCTCTGCTTTTGTCAAATGCGATGATCTCGTGATCCGGGCAATATTTTCGGATGGCTTTGGCAATAGAACCCCCGATCAGGCCCAGTCCGATAAATCCGATCTTTACAGAATCCATATATGTCAAAATCCTTTCTCTGCCGCAGAACAGCAGATCTGATGTACAGGGATATCTTAGCACTTTACAGCATAAAAGTAAACGCCAAATAATATATGTGAAAAATGAATAAAATAGTTGTAATTATACTGTAATTTTAGTACAATATATCCATGATGTGCCTGTCCGGAAGATCTATGGACGGGCAGAATAACTACATAACAAGGAGGCAGCAGCATGAAGGTTTACAGAACGGACGAAATTAGAAACGTGGTATTGCTCGGACACGGCGGAAGCGGAAAGACAAGCCTTGTCGAGGCAATGCTGTACGTATCGGGTGCGTCGAACCGCATGGGCAAGGTTTCAGATGCCAGTACGGTGAGTGATTTTGATAAAGAGGAGCAGAAACGCGGATTTTCTATCAGCACAAGCCTGATTCCCATTGAGTGGGAGAAAGCGAAGATCAATATCCTTGATACGCCGGGATATTTCGACTTCGTAGGTGAGGTCGAGGAAGCGGTCAGTGCAGCGGACGCGGCGGTCATCGTTGTATCCGGCAAGGCCGGCGTGCAGGTGGGTACCGAGAAAGCTTGGGAACTCTGCGACAAATACAATCTTCCGAGAATGGTCTATGTGACAGAGATGGACGTGGATGACGCCAGCTTCCGTCAGGTTGTAGAGGATCTGACAGCACGCTACGGCAAGAAGATCGCACCGCATTTCCAGCCGATCCGTGAGAATGAGAAACTGGTAGGCTACATCAATGTGATCAAGAATGCAGGAAGAAGATATACAGGCATCGGGCAGAGAGAAGAGTGTGAGATTCCGGATTACTGTAAGCCGAACCTGGAGATCCTGAGGGATTCCCTGATGGAAGCGGTGGCAGAGACAAGCGAGGAATTTATGGAGCGCTACTTCAACGGAGAGGAATTCTCCATTGAGGAGATCCGTGCGGCCATGCGTACGGAAGTGATGGACGGCGATATCGTTCCGGTTGCCATGGGATCCAATACACAGGCACAGGGCGTTGCAAACCTACTGTCTGATATCGTTCGTTTCTTCCCGAGTCCGGACAAGAGAAAATGCGCGGGCATCAACCGCAGGACGAACGAGATCTTCGAGGCGGATTATGATTTCGCGAAAGCAAAGACAGCTTATGTATTCAAGACAATGGTTGACCCGTTTATCGGAAAATATTCCTTTGTAAAGGTATGCTCCGGCGTGCTCAAGGGCGATGACGTCCTCTATAACGCAGATACGGACGCAGAGGAGAAACCGGGCAAGCTCTATACGATGAGCGGCAATAAGCCGTCAGAAGTAAGCGAACTGTTCGCCGGAGATATCGGCGCCATCGCAAAACTGACCAATACGCGCACAGGCGATACGCTTTCCACGAAAGCTTCACCGGTGTCCTACGCGAAGACGGATTATTCCGTACCGTATACTTTTATGAAATACACGGTTAAGAACAAGGGCGATGAGGATAAAGTATCCCAGGCTCTGGCAAGGATGACTGCGGAAGACGTAACGCTGAAAGTCGTAAATGACAGTGAGAACCGTCAGACACTCCTTTACGGTATGGGCGACCAGCACCTGGAGATCACGGCGAGCAAGCTCGCCGCAAGATATAAAGTGGAGATCAACCTGGAGACGCCGAAGGTTGCGTTCCGTGAGACGATCCGCAAGAACTCCGATGTGGATATGAAGTACAAGAAACAGACCGGCGGACACGGACAGTACGGCCACGTTAAGATGAAATTCGAGCCGTCCGGCGACCTGGATACCCCGTATATCTTTGAAGAATGCGTTGTAGGCGGCGCGGTTCCGAAGAACTACTTCCCGGCTGTAGAGAAGGGACTTCAGGAATCGGTTGTAAAAGGACCGCTTGCCGGATATCCGGTTGTGGGCGTGAAAGCGATCCTGTACGATGGCTCCTATCATCCGGTGGACTCCTCGGAGATGGCGTTCAAGACCGCTACGTCCCAGGCGTTTAAGAAGGGATTCCTCGAGGCCTCACCGGTGCTCCTTGAGCCGATCGCATCCATCAAGGTTACGGTTCCGGATGAGTACACCGGAGACGTCATGGGAGATCTGAACAAGCGGCGCGGCCGTGTGCTCGGCATGAATCCGATTGCCGGCGGCAAACAGGTGATCGAGGCGGATATCCCGATGACCGGCGTGTTCGGCTACTGTACGACGCTCCGCTCCATGACCGGCGGGCGCGGAACCTATGAGTACACGTTTGCAAGATATGAGCAGGCTCCGTCAGACGTACAGGAAAGAGAGATCGCAGCGAGAGCATCAGAAGAATAAAAGGATCATGCGGGATAAAGATCCCGTCATCAGGGCAGGGAACCATACGGTTTCCTGCCCGTTTTTTGCTGTCTGTATTAAGATAGTGTTAAGATACTTGCTAAGAAAGCGCTAAAATATTGTACTTTATATGCAAAGGTGATATAATTGCTCTGCTCCTTTAGAAAAGGGAAATTAGTGTCGGCGGATGCCGGCACTAAAATATTGACATAACAGAGGAAAAAGGAATGAAGATTGTTATCATCGGAGATGGAAAAGTAGGGTATAAACTCGCAAAACAGCTTTCTGTCGAAAACTATGACGTGGTGATGATCGACAGCAATGAAAAGAAGTTAAAATATGCCGTTGACCGTCTGGATATCGCCTGTGTGACCGGCGATGCGGCTGATGCGGAGGTTCAGCGGGAGGCGGATGTGCCCCATGCGGATCTTGTGATCGCCTGTACGTCGGCGGACGAGTGCAATATGCTGAGCTGCCTGATCGCCAGGAGACTTGGGGCAAGACATACGATCGCACGTGTGCGCAACCCGATCTATTTCAAGCAGATCGGACTTTTGAAGGAAGATCTGCATCTGAGCATGGCGGTGAATCCGGAACTGATCGTGGCGGATGAGATCAGCAGGCTTCTGCTGTTCCCGGATGCCAGCAAGATCGAGACATTTGTAAAAGGAAGGGTTGAACTGATCGAGTATCCGATCCCGGAGGACAGTAGACTGATCGGGGTTACCCTTGCGGATATGTATACAAGATTCCAGATCAAGCTGCTGGTCTGCGCGGTGGAGCATGGCGGCGACGTTCTGATCCCGGATGGAGATTATGAGATCCGGCCGGGCGACCGTCTCCATATTGCTGTATCACACATTGAGATGGAGCGTTTCTTCCGCATGTTTGGAAAGCATAAAGGAAAGATCCGGAAAGTCATTATCTGCGGCGGCGGAAGAGTGGCGTATTATCTCGCCACGCAGCTCTGCAAACTGGGAATGCAGATCAAGATCATTGAGCGTGATGTAGCGAGGTGCGAGGAACTCTGCGAGCTCCTGCCGAAAGCAACGATCATTAACGGCGATGCGACGGACCATGACCTTCTGATCGAGGAAGGAATTGAAGAGGCGGACGCTTTTGTCGGTCTGACCGGTATGGATGAGGAAAATATCATCACTTCCCTGTTTGCCAAGAGTCAGGGCGCTACAAAGATTATCGCCAAGATCAATGAAGACCGGCGGGCCAGCATGGTTGAGGATTTCGGGATCGACAGCATTGTATCGGCGAAGACGGCGACTGCGGACGCGATCCTGAGTTATGTGCGCGCAAGAAAGAACTCACAGGGAAGCGCCAATGTGGAAACGCTTTACCAGCTTGTGGATGAGAAAGTCGAGGCACTTGAGTTTATAATCAGGTCAGAGACGAAATACACCGGAGTACCGCTCAAAGAACTTTCCCTGCGGTCCAACAATTTGATCGCGTGCATTGCCAGAAAACGGCAGATCATCATCCCCGGCGGTGATGACTGTATGGAAGTGGGCGACAGCGTGATCGTTGTAACCATGGACAGTCATATAGAAGATCTTGAGGATATTTTAGTGTAGGGGCGGAACAATGAATAAACAGATGATAGTATACATACTGGGGAAAATGCTGGGGGTCGAAGGCGCGGTCCTGCTGATCCCGGCGTTTGTCTCCCTGCTCTACCAGGAGAAGAGCGGAATCTCTTTCCTGATCGTGAGCGCGATCCTGGGAGTGATCTTCCTGATCTTTGGCAGGAAACGGCCGAAATGTACCAGGATATACGGAAAAGAGAGTTTCGCGATCGTGGCGCTTGCCTGGCTTCTCTGGTCGGCGTTTGGCGCGCTTCCGTTTGTGATTTCGGGAAGCATTCCTGCATATATCGATGCGTTTTTTGAAACGGTATCAGGCTTTACGACAACGGGATCCACGATCCTCCAGGAGATCGAGAGCCTGCCGATGGGGATTAATTTCTGGCGATGCCTGACCCACTGGATCGGCGGTATGGGCGTGCTGGTGTTTGTGCTGATGATCACATCACTGGATGATGAGAACTCCATGCCTCTGATGCGGGCGGAGATGCCGGGGCCGGAGGCGGACAAACTGGTGCCCAAGGCAAGAAATACCGCGACCATCCTGTATGGAATGTATTTTGCCCTGACAGCAGTAGAAGTGATCCTGCTGATGCTGGGCGGCATGAACCTCTATGACGCGCTTGTCCATTCGTTCAGTACGGCGGGCACTGGAGGATTTAACAACAGGAACAACAGCGTCGCATTTTACGACAGCGCATATATTGACGGCGTGATCACCGTGTTCATGATCCTGTTCGGCGTGAACTTCAATCTGTATTTCCTGCTGCTCATCAAGGACTGGAAGAGCGTTCTTAAAAATGAGGAGCTCAGGGCTTACCTGGGAGTGATCGCGGCATCCATCGCGATCATTACTGCCAATATCCTGAGCATCTATGAGAATGTGTTCCATGCATTCCGTTACGCAGCGTTCCAGGTGGCTTCGATCATCACTACAACCGGATTTTATACGGCGGATTACGAACTTTGGCCGGAACTCTCAAAGACGATCCTGCTGGCGATCATGTTCATCGGTGCCTGTGCGGGATCTACAGGCGGCGGCATCAAGGTGTGCAGGTTCGTGATCCTGATCAAATCCATCCGTCATGAGATCCACAAGATCCTGCATCCCAATGCGGTGACAGTGATCAAGCTTAATGGGAAAAGAGTGGGCCAGGATACGATGCGCGGCATCAATGTATATTTTACAGCGTATGTATTGATACTGGCGGCGTCGGTGCTGATCGTATCCATTGACAATTTTGATTTTGCAACATCGTTCAGCGGCGTTCTGACAACGATCAATAACGTAGGGCCGGGTATCTCAAAAGTAGGGCCGGTGGAGAATTTCCATATGTTCTCACCTCTTTCCAAGATCGTGTTCAGTTTTGACATGCTTGTGGGAAGACTGGAGATCATTCCGTTCCTTCTTCTGCTGTCTCCGGCATTATGGAGAAAAAAATTCTGATTTTCATTGCCCCGCAGGGTTCCTGCGGGGTATACTTATATCATCCGGGAATATAAATATGAAAAAACGGAAAGGGAGAATATGAAAAAGATAAAGAAAACACTGATCATTGTTATTGCAGCGCTTATCCTGCTTGGTATTTACTATTATGCAGCGCTGCCTCCGCTCAATATCCATTCGGCGGAGGTGTGGGTGTTTGCAGGGATCGTGATCCTTCTTATCGCAGGGATCTATATCCGCAGGAAGAGGCTGAATGCCTATGAAATGAGAGAATCAAAAGGACTGAAAGTAATCCTGGGAATCTTTGCCGTTGGAGTCGCTGTCTACCTGATCGGCGCACTCCTGTCTTCGCCGATCGTAAATGCGAAGAAATATCAACAGCTCCTGACTGTGGAAACAGGGGAATTCACAAAGGACATTGAGGAACTGTCTTTTGACCAGATCCCGCTCCTGGACCGGGATTCGGCTGCACTGCTCGGCAACCGTGAGATGGGAAGCATGGTGGATATGGTATCCCAGTTTGAAGTGGATGACCTGTATTCCCAGATCAACTATCAGGACCGCCCGGTGCGTGTGTCGCCGCTCCGGTACGCCAGCATTATCAAATGGCTGACGAACAACAGCGAGGGCATCCCGGCCTATATCAAGATCGACATGGCGACCCAGGATACGGAACTGGTGAAGCTGGACCAGGGGATGAAATATACGACCAGCGATCATTTCAACCGGAATATCTACCGGCATCTGCGCTTCCGGTACCCGACTTATATCTTTAACGACCTGAGTTTTGAGGTGGATGAGGAAGGGACGCCTTACTGGATCTGTCCGGTGAAGAAATACAATATCGGACTGTTTGGCGGCGTGACGATCGGCAGGGTCGTACTCTGCAACGCGATTACCGGAGAGACGGAAGATTATGCCATCGAAGATGCGCCCCAGTGGATCGACAGGGCGTTTTCCGCAGACCTGCTTGTGGAATTATACGACTATCACGGAACGCTGAAGCACGGTTTCCTGAACAGTGTGCTCGGTCAGAAGGACTGTCTGGCGACGACGGACGGATATAATTATCTCGCCATCGATGACGATGTGTGGGTGTATACGGGTGTGACGTCTATTACCGGAGACCAGTCCAATGTGGGATTCGTGCTTATGAACCAGCGGACCATGGAAACCAGGTTTTATGAGGTGGAAGGCGCTACAGAGGCTTCGGCCATGGCTTCTGCGGAAGGTCAGGTGCAGAATCTGCATTACACCGCCACATTCCCGCTCCTTCTGAACATTTCGGGCGAACCGACCTATTTCATTGCGCTGAAAGATGACGCCGGACTGGTGAAGATGTACGCCATGGTCAATGTACAGAAATATCAGATCGTTGCGACGGGGGATACGGTCAGCGAGTGTGAGACGGAATATACCAGCCTGATGTATGAGAATGGAATCAAGGAAGTAGAAGAGGATACAAGGGAGATCCAGACTGTCACCGGACCGATCACCAGGATTGCGCAGGCGGTAGTTGAGGGCAACTCGCATTATTATTTCATGATCGAAGGATCGGATGAAATATTTGACGTATCTGTTGTGGATTATATAGATGCCATCCGCTTTGACGTGGGTGACAGGGTGACGATCGAGTACAAAGAAGGAAAAGAGACGAATACAGTGCTGTCGGTGAACGGCACAGAATAAAAAAACAGCGGCCGCAGATCCCGGATCTGCGGCCGCTGAAATTATATCCTGTTATATTATGAGATTACGTTGTAATCCTCAATACCGGAAATCTCGTTCTTATCTGCGCCGACGCTCAGATAGAAGTCGATGTTGTTTTCTTTGCCTATCTTGTCTACTTTCTGAAGGAAAACCGGCAGGCTCTCCAGTGTGAGGTTTGCCTGTTTCAGCACGCTGTCGATAAAGATCGTCTCGATGTCGTGGTTGCCGGCTGACATGCCGTACAAAAATCCTACAAATTCCTCAAGTGTCAGAATATCCGGATAATCAGCCATACGGATCGCACGGATATTGAAGTCTACCGTGTATGTGTCTTTGTGGCTTTTTTTGATAAATACTACGTTACCGTTGGATGTTTTCACCTTCTCGTTTGCAAGGTCGATCATCTGCTGTGTCTTTCCGCTTCCTCTTGGGCCTGTGATTAAATTTACCATGGCGAATCTCTCCTTTATGTATGTATTATTTGAGATTTTCAACCCTCAAATATCATATACCCATTATACACTAAAGAGGTGTGCGGAACAACTAAAAAAAGGATAAAAATATAAAAACAGATGAGCATATTTACTATATATAGTAAACGGTTGACAAAAACTTCTTCCTGTGCATATGATAAAATATCGGGAAAATAAAAGACTTGTTAAGGAGAAGATATATGAATCTGAATGTATGGATCGGGATCCTGATCCCTTTTGCGGGCACCACGCTTGGTGCGGCGATGGTATTTTTTATGAGGAAGGAAATGAATGTGAAACTCCAGAAGATGCTTCTGGGATTCGCGTCGGGTGTGATGATGGCGGCTTCTGTCTGGTCGCTCCTCATCCCGGCGATCGATATGGCGGAAGAGAAGGGCGGATTTTCATGGATGCCGCCGGCGGTGGGTTTCCTGCTCGGTATGGGTTTCCTGCTCCTGCTGGATACTCTGACGCCGCATCTTCATTTTACTGAGGAGAAGCCGGAGGGTATGCCGGCCCATTTAAAAAAAACAACCATGCTTGTCCTCGCTGTTACCCTTCATAACATCCCGGAAGGTATGGCGGTGGGCGTTACATTTGCCGGGGCGATGACTGGAAATACAGTGATGACGCTGGCCGGGGCATTCGCTCTGTCGGTCGGCATCGCCATTCAGAATTTCCCCGAGGGGGCGATCATATCCATGCCGCTTCAGAGCCAGGGACTGTCAAAGAGACGCTCCTTTGTGTACGGCGCGCTCTCGGGTGTTGTAGAGCCCATAGCGGCCCTCCTGACGATCCTGCTGACCGGCCTGGTCGTGCCGCTGCTCCCGTATCTGCTTTCTTTTGCGGCCGGAGCGATGATCTATGTCGTGGTCGAGGAACTGATCCCGGAAGCGCAGACGGGACCGCATTCCAATATCAGTACGGTTGGCGTGGCGGTCGGCTTCGTGATCATGATGATCCTGGATGTGGCATTGGGATAGAGAGGGAAAAGTGAAAGTGAATTATACTTATGTAGTCAGGTGCAGCGACGGCTCCCTGTATACCGGCTGGACCAATGACCTTGAGAAGCGCATCCTGGCGCACAATGAAGGGAAGGGAGCAAAATATACGAAGACCCGTCGTCCGGTTGAGCTGATCTATTATGAAGAGTTCCCGACAAAAGAAGAGGCGATGAGCCGCGAGTGGAAGATCAAGCATATGTCCAGAAAACAGAAATTAAAAATGATCCGTGCAGGTATGGGATAAACGTACCTGTCCGGATCATTTTCGGATTCATGACCTGTTACAGAAGATGCAGGCCTTTCGCAACGATCATGATAAAGTCCTGCACATTGGTGACGATCGTTGTTGCGGCAAGGCTTCCGCGGTCCAGAAGTTTATTCACAACGAACTCGTCCGCGTCTACAGTATAGAGGAATACCGGCCGCACAGTGCCGTCTTCCAGTACACGGTAGGACGGCGTCATATTTCCGGTGGCGATCGTATGGAGCATGGTCGCAAGGCAGATGACGGTGGTTGATTTCTTCACCATCTCGCGCATAGCGGTCTGACCTTCGTAAGCATTGCCGATGACTTCCGGAAGCGGGCCGTCATCGCGGATCGATCCGGTGAGCACGAAAGGCACATGATTTTTTACGCAGCTGTACATGATGCCGTTGTCAATCTTATAATCATCGATAAACTGAGCGATGGACCCGCTCCGCCGTACGCGGTTGATGACGTCCAGATGATGATAGTGGCCGTTTGGCTGTGATTTCTGAGTGTAAATGTCCTGGCCGAGAGCAGTGTGGAACATAGAGCCTTCGAGGTCGTGGGTTGCCAGTGCGTTGCCGGCCATCAGGCCGTCTACATATCCGTTTTCCACCATGACCTGCATGGCCCGCCGTGCGTCAGCGTCAAAAGAAAATGCCGGCCCCATGACCCAGAGAATGTTCCCGTGTTCTTTTTCGTGCTTTAAAAGTTCAAAAAGGCGGTCATAATCGCGGGCGAAAGACGTTTCGCGGCTCCGTCCCTGACGGAATACGAACTGATCGCTTTCCGGTTCTTCCGGATTTTCAAATCCGCAGGCGTGCAGATAGATCCCTTCCTCTGCGTTTTCTGAACGTCCGAGAATAACCCGGTCTCCGATCCTGAGATTGCGGTTTTCCACAACTTGAAGTTCTCCGTCATCGCCGATCACGACGCTGGAGTCCATGCGGCTTTCCTTGGCAAGCGTCCATTTCCCATCTATTTTAAAATATTCCGGATACATGGAGGTGCTGTGATAATTCTCCGGGGCAACGCCTGCGATCGTCACGCGTTCCCACCTGACATCCGGGGCGTCTGTGAATTTTTTTTCGCTGAAATCTGGTTCTCTGTATTCTGGTAAATGAAACATCTGTATTTTCCTCCTTCTGGCAAGTAACTCCTATCATAACAGAATATGTCGGATCTGTCATCATCCGGGATAAGAGATGCCGGCAGATCCGCGTGTGATCAGTTCGGCGTGCAGCAGAACGGTTCCAATGGGAACACCGTTCATCAGCATCCGCAGAGCATCGAAACCGCTTTTCCCGAGCTGGATCCGGTTCTGGCGGATGGTCGTAAGCGGCGGATCGGTATAGGCGGACATCGGGATGTCATCAAATCCGATGATGCTGATATCTGCGGGAACCCGGTATCCCAGCTGCCTGCACTGGGTTATGGCGGCGCTGGCAAAGGTGTCCTGGCAGCAGATGATGGCCGTCATGCCCATGTCAAGAAAGCGGGGCAGATGTTTCTCCATACATTCGGACAGATAATAGGAGCATCCTGCGTAAGACGGGTCGGCCTTCAGGCCGTGGCTCCGCATTGCCTGGAAAAATGCGCGGTGGCGGACCTGCATGATGTGGGAACCCAGCGCGCTGGAAATATAGCCGATCTTCTTGTGCCCCAGTTCCTTGAGATGGCGGACCGCCAGGTTCATCCCCTCTTCGTTGTCGATCCCGACGTAGGTCGTCATCGGGTTGCCGATGATGTGGTTGTCATAAAGCGCCGCAGGCGTGTGGCTGGTCTTCAGATCCTGCATCCACGGTTCGCCCAGAGAGAAACCGAGGAGAAAAGCTCCGGAAAAGTCGTGCTGCAGCATAAATGCGTCGTAGGAGACCTCCCGCTGAAGCGCAACGTCCACGGGTACGACGGCAACCTCGCAGCCGGATGGCTCGGCGGCCTGGCGGAACCCCATGACAATATCGTAGGCGAAATGATGAGGCTCCTCGTATTCGATATTGTCCCGCTGTACGATGATGCACAGCTTCCTGACCGGTTTTTTATAGCGCCGGAGTTTTGTATAACCCATTTCTACGGCGGTCTCCAGCACCTGTTTTTGCAAAGTTTCGCTGATGTCCGGGGCATTGTTGAGCGCTTTGGAAACCGCGCTTTTTGAAATGCCCAGCTTATCGGCAATATCCTGAATTGTTGTCATGGCTGATCCCTTCTGAAAAAATCTACAGATATTATATAAAAATCCACTTTTTAAATCAATGATAACCGGATCAAAATGTGATTGACTGTATAGCGAAAAGATTGTAATATAGAAAGTAGCGAAACAATACGAAACAAATATGAATATCGATAACAAACCATGAAAAGAGGAAATGTTTATGAAAGAAATGAAGAAACCATGGTGGAAAAATGCAGTTGTCTATCAGATCTATCCGAAAAGTTTTCAGGATTCCAATGGCGACGGGATCGGAGATATAAAGGGGATCATCAGCAGGCTTGACTATCTGGAGGAACTGGGGATCGACGCAGTATGGCTCTCGCCCGTGTACTGTTCCCCTCAGGATGACAACGGATATGATATCTCGGATTATCAGGACATTGATCCCATGTTCGGAAACTTATCTGATATGGAAGAACTGATCAGGGAAGCGAAGAAGCACAATATCCGCATCGTCATGGACCTGGTGCTCAACCATACTTCGGATGAACACCGGTGGTTCCAGGAGGCGAAGAAATCAAAAGATAATCCGTACCATGATTATTATGTGTGGCGGGATGGCGTGGAGGGCGAGTATCCCAATGAAATGAAAGCTGCCTTCGGCGGACCGGCCTGGGAGTGGGTGCCGGAAGTAAACCAGTATTATTTCCATCAGTTCTCGGTGAAGCAGCCGGATCTCAACTGGGAGAATCCGAAGGTGCGCCGGGAGATCTACGACATGATCCTCTGGTGGATGGATAAAGGCGTGGGCGGATTCCGGCTGGATGTGATCGACCAGATCGCCAAGGAGCCGGACCGGATGATCACGAACAACGGGCCCAGGCTCCATGAATTCCTGCAGGAGCTGAGCCGGGAGACATTCCAGAAGGGCGATCTGATCACGGTGGGCGAGGCCTGGGGCGCGACTACCGAGATCGCAAAACTTTACAGCAATCCGGACGGCAGTGAATTCTCCATGGTATTCCAGTTCGAGCATATGGTCATGGACCAGCAGGAAGGGAAAGAAAAGTGGGATCTGGCGCCGCTCCCCTTTGTCCGTCTGAAGAAATGTCTGGCAAAATGGCAGAACGAACTGTACGGCAAAGGATGGAACAGCCTGTTCTGGGATAACCACGACCTGCCCCGCATCGTATCCCGGTGGGGAGATGACGGGAAGTACCGCGTGGAATCCGCAAAGATGCTGGCGGTGATCCTTCACGGCATGCAGGGAACGCCCTATGTATACCAGGGCGAAGAACTGGGCATGACCAACGTAAGATTCCCTGACATCAGTGATTACAAAGACATCGAGACGCTGAACCTGTACCGCGAACGGCTGGAAGGCGGATATGAAAAAGAGGATATCATGCGGTCCATCTACGCCAGAAGCCGTGACAACGCCCGCACGCCCATGCAGTGGAGTGCAGGGGCAAATGCCGGGTTCACAACCGGAACGCCGTGGATCGCGGTCAATCCGAATTATACGGAGATCAATGCGGAGGAAGAACGGAAAGATCCCGATTCCGTATATCACTTCTATCAGAAGCTGATCCGTCTCAGAAAGACACATCCGGTATTCGTGGACGGAAAGTTCGATCTGCTCCTTCCGGAAGATGAGCGGATCTTCGCCTACACCCGGACAGACGGGATGCATCAGATGCTCGTCTGTGCAAACTTTACGGGAGAAACGGCGGCGTGCCCCTTGGATGGAAAGTGGAAAGACGCGGAAATGCTGATCCATAATTACAGAGAAGATCCGGCATGGAGCGATGACGGAGAGCGGATCATGCTGAAACCGTATGAAGCGGTGATGCTGTATAAATGACAGAAAACAGGAAATCTGGCTTGACACATGTCGGCTCTCTGCGGTAGAATAACCGGTGTAGAAAGCGTTGAAGAGGACAGTAGGCTGTCTGCGCATCCAAAGAGAGGGATCCGCATGGTGGGAGGATCCTGTTGCCGGACATGACTGAAGACCACCTCCGAGCGGCCTTAATAGGGCACGGTGATTCCGTTATCATCACATGAATTAAGATGGTTTTCCATGGAAAACAAGCAGGGTGGAACCGCGGGAGCATCTCCCGTCCCTGTGTGGAGTGTTTCCGTGCGGCCGCATAGATTTCAGATCGATCAGGAGACATTCTTTCGGGAGTGTCTCTTTTTTCGTTGCGGACGGCATGCGAATGACAGTTTATACAGCTCCGGAATGAAGATGCCGGAGCGGATATCAGGGAAAGGAAGAGGAAAGATGAAGATCACATTGAAAGACGGTTCATTCAAAGAGTATCAGGAACCAAAGAGCGTGTATGAGATCGCGCTGGATATCAGTGAAGGACTTGCCAGAGTAGCGACAGAGGGCGAGGTTGACGGGGAGGCAGTGGATCTGCGTACCGTGATCGACCATGACTGCGAGCTCAATATCCTGACATTTAACGATGAGAAAGGCAAAGGCGCGTTCCGTCATACCGCGTCCCACATTATGGCCCAGGCCATCAAGAGACTGTATCCGGAGACAAAGCTGGCGATCGGTCCGTCCATCGCAGATGGATTCTACTATGACGTGGACAGAGAGACGCCGTTTACCGCGGATGATCTGGAGAAGATCGAAGCGGAGATGAAGAAGATCGTCAAGGAAAATCTGGAGATCAAACAGTACACCATGCCGAGAAATGATGCGATCGCGTACTTTAAGGAGAAAGATGAGCCATACAAAGTGGAACTGATCGAGGATCTGCCGGAAGATGAGGTTATCAGCTTCTATTCCCAGGGTGAGTTTACCGATCTCTGTGCCGGACCGCATCTGATGACAACCAAGCCGGTGAAGGCGTTCAAGCTGACAAGCCTGGCGGGTGCGTACTGGAGAGGCGACGAACACAATAAGATGCTGCAGAGGATCTATGGCACGGCATTCCCGAAGAAGGCGGAGCTGGAAGAATACCTGACCATGATCGAAGAGGCGAAGAAGCGCGACCACAGAAAACTCGGCAAAGAGCTGGGACTTTTCATGATGCGCGAGGAGGGGCCGGGATTCCCGTTCTTCCTGCCCAACGGCATGGTATTAAAGAACACGCTGCTTGACTATTGGAGAGAGATCCACCGCAGAGCCGGCTACGTGGAGATCAGCACGCCGATCATGCTGAGCCGCCACCTCTGGGAGACATCCGGCCACTGGGATCATTATAAAGAAAATATGTATACGACTGTGATCGATGATGTTGATTTTGCGGTAAAACCGATGAACTGCCCGGGCGGAATCCTTGTATACGAATCCGAGCCCCGTTCTTACCGCGATCTGCCGATCCGCATGGGCGAGCTCGGCCTGGTACACCGTCATGAGAAATCCGGCCAGCTTCACGGCCTGATGCGCGTGCGCTGCTTCACACAGGATGATGCACATATCTTCATGACGCCGGAGCAGATCAAAGACGAGATCAAAGGCGTAGTAAAACTGATCGACGAGGTATACAGCCTCTTCGGATTCAAATATCATGTAGAGCTTTCCACCCGTCCGGAGGACAGCATGGGAAGCGACGAGGACTGGGAAATGGCGACAGACGCGCTGAGAGCCGCACTTGACGACATCGGACTCCCGTATGTGGTAAATGAAGGCGACGGCGCGTTCTACGGACCGAAGATCGACTTCCATCTGGAAGACTCCATCGGACGTACATGGCAGTGCGGAACCATCCAGCTTGACTTCCAGCTTCCGCTCCGGTTTAACCTGGAGTACACCGGCGCGGACGGAGAGAAGCACAGACCGATCATGATCCACCGCGTGGTATTCGGCTCCATCGAGCGCTTCATCGGAATCCTGATCGAGCACTTCGCAGGCGCGTTCCCGACCTGGCTTGCACCGGTACAGGTGAAAGTGCTTCCGATCTCAGATAAGCACATGGAGTACGGAAATAAAGTCCTTGCTGCTCTGCAGGATGCAGGCATCCGCGCGGAGATCGATACAAGGGCGGAGAAGATCGGATACAAGATCCGCGAAGCGCAGATGAAGAAGATCCCGTACATGCTCGTTGTCGGCGCAAAAGAAGAGGAAGAAGAAAAAGTGTCCGTCAGAAGCCGTGCAAACGGGGATGAAGGACAGAGCGGACTTGGAGAATTCATCGCGAAGATCAAAGAGGAGATCGCGCAGAAGAAGTAAGGTTGAAATAAGTCTGAACAGAATAGGGGGTCACGGCCGGGGCAGAGCTATTCCGGCTCCGGCCGTGAAATGCCATCCAGTCGGAACTTATTCTACCTAACTTTTCTGAATGTCCCCCTGTACTCTTCTGCACCCCGATGTGAAGTTGGTGTTGGGGAGCATGGCGGTAGCCTGCCTGTGTGACTCCTTCAGGGGAGTGGTTTGCGGCAGTATGCAGCCGGTGAAGTGATGGGGCGATGATCCCGGTAGATAAAGGGCGGACGGATGAATTTGAAAGAATTTTCAGAAAAACTCAGAGCACGGACATCAGGCGTTGAAAGAAAAATTGTGGGTGTTTGAGCCGTAAGGCGAGTTCTACAATTTTTCTTTCGGTTGTTAGCCTGATGTCCGTGCTCTGTCAGTTTTTCAAAATTCTTGAACTGAATCCGGACGCTCTTTTATCTGTCCGGGATCTCCCGTACCATTAATTAATTGTCTGCACGCTGCCGCAGGCCGCGCACCCCACAAACACGATGACCGACCGCTCCCCGAGCGTCAGCACCTTTTCTGCTGCAGGCATTTTATGCTCTTTGAATGTCTGCTGTTTCGGATCTCCGGTATTGACGGCGATCTTCCAGCAGTATTCTTCAGGCAGATCGGGCAGGGTCAGTTCCGCCGGGTACCAGTGGGCGTTGACAGCCACATAGACCAGATCCTCCTGCTCCTCTTCCTCGTCGTAGCCGGAGAAAAGTACGCAGGATACATAGCCTTCTTCCAGATGTTCGTTTTCCCAGGGGCGCAGCCCGTGGATGCTCATGGAAGGGAATCCGATATAGCTCGGTTCCAGATCACGCCGGATGGCTGGATGCTTGTGGCGGAATGCGATCATATACCGGAAGAATTCAAAGAGGTCTTTGTTTTCCTTAAGCAGGTTCCAGTCCAGCCAGGAAATATGATTGTCCTGACAGTAAGGATTATTATTTCCATAACGCGTATCACCGAATTCATCGCCGGACAGGAACATGGGTGTACCGCGGCTGCACATGAGCACAGCGCAGGCGTTTTTGATCATCCGGAAGCGGAGCGACAGAACATCGGGATCGTCTGTTTCGCCTTCCGCACCGCAGTTCCAGCTGTTATTGTCATCAAAGCCGTCAGTGTTGTCCCACCCGTTGGCCTCGTTGTGTTTTTCATTATAACTGTACAGGTCGTACAGGGTGAAACCGTCATGGCAGGTCAGGAAGTTGACGGAAGCGTTGCCGCCGCGGTAGACCGGATCGTAGAGATCTGTGGATCCGGTCATCCGCTGGGCTGCGATCCCTGCCATCTGGGGATCGCCTTTCAGGAAACAGCGCATGTCGTCACGATAGCGGCCGTTCCATTCCGCCCATCGCTTCCAGGACGGGAAGGATCCCACCTGATAAAGGCCGCCGGCGTCCCAGGCTTCGGCGATGAGCTTGACATTTCCGAGGATCGGGTCAAAGGCCAGGCTCCGGAGAAGCGGAGGCTGATTGAGCGGTGTCCCGTTCTCGCTGCGGCCGAGGATGGAAGCCAGGTCAAAACGGAAGCCGTCTACCCGGTAATCGGTCACCCAGTAGCGCAGGCAGTCCAGGATCATTCCCTGTACGACCGGGTGGTTGCAGTTCAGTGTATTGCCGCATCCGCTGAAGTTGTAATATTTCCCGTCCGGGGTGAGCATATAATAGATATTGTTGTCAAAACCCTTGAAGCAGAAAGAAGGTCCGATTTCGTTTCCTTCGGCTGTGTGATTAAATACCACGTCCAGGATCACATCAATCTCGTTGTCATGGAGTGCCTTGATCATCTCCTTGAGTTCCATTCCCTCCCGGTTGTATTCGATCCTTGAGGAATAGCTGGTATTCGGTGCGAAGAAACAGACCGGATTGTAGCCCCAGTAATCCAGTAACTCATTCTCATCGATCATACGCACATCGCGCATTTCGTCAAATTCAAAGACCGGCATCAGTTCCACGGCGTTGACTCCGAGCTTTTTCAGATACGGGATCTTCTCTTCCAGTCCGCGGAAGGTGCCTGGATAGTTGACTTTTGAAGAAGGAGACTGGGTGAATCCGCGCACGTGGAGTTCGTAGATCACCAGGTCCTCCATAGGGATCGGTTCGCTCCGCTCCAGTCCCCAGTCGAAATTGTTCTGGACAACGCGGGCGCGATAGCCGTGCTGGGAATTATTTTTGCATCCCCAGCGGCTCTGCCCGGTCACGGCGCGGGCGTAGGGATCGAGCAGGATCTTGGTCTTATCGAAACGCAGTCCCTTCTTTTCGTCATAGGGACCGTCCAGGCGGTAGGCGTACTCGAATTCTTCCACGTCAAGGCCGAAAACGATCATGGAATAAACAAAGCCGATCCGGTAGTTATCCGGGAATTTCAGTGCGGCATAGGGTTCTTCTGCCTCCCGGTGGAAGAGGAGCAGTTCGCAGGAAGTGGCTCCGTGGGACTGGATCGTGAAATTGACGCCGCCCGGGATGGCGGTGGCGCCGAAGAACCGGAAGAATCCGGGGCGAACAGGAAATCCGGCGATATTGTCCAGTGGTTTTAGCTGGTCTTCGGGAAGCGAGACCAGGTCTATCGTGTGAAGTGCCATAACGGTTATCTCCTCAAAATAATCTACTTTCATTATAGTCGAAAAAAGCAGGAAAGCAAAGTAAAATCAAGTCCGGAAACTGTTTAATTTCTGAAATAAGGGACTTGACTTCTTTCATCTTTTTCTTTATTCTGTACTAGGTAAATACAAATGCACGGACAGGGCAGCGGAATGGCTGTCCTGTCTTGTTGAGCGTATCCGATGCGCTCATCTGAAGGAGGACATCATACATGGGTGGATTTTTTGGCGTTGCATCGAAACAGGATTGTGTACTGGAGCTTTTCTACGGTGTGGATTATCATTCCCATCTCGGCACGAGAAGAGGAGGAATGGCGGTTTACGGCAAAGACGGCTTTAACCGCGCGATCCATAATATAGAAAATTCCCCGTTCCGTACAAAGTTTGAACGGGATGTGGAGGAACTGAAGGGAAATCTCGGGATCGGCTGTATTTCAGATTACGAGCCGCAGCCGCTGCTTCTGCAGTCCCATCTGGGCAGCTTTGCCATTACAACGGTGGGCAAGATCAACAATCAGGATGAGATCCTGAAGAAAGCGTACAGCGACGGACGGACTCATTTTCTGGAAATGAGCGGCGGACAGATCAATGCCACAGAACTGATCGGCTCCCTGATCTGCCAGAAAGCGACGATTGAAGAAGGGATCCGTTATGCCCAGGAGATCGTGGAAGGTTCGTTAAGCGTGCTGATCATGACGAAGGACGGCATCTATGCGGCGAGAGACCTGATGGGCCGTACGCCGGTGGTGCTCGGAAAGAAGGAGGATGCATACTGCGTATCCTTTGAAAACTTTGCGTATCTGAATCTGGGATACAGTCACGACCGTGAACTGGGGCCGGGCGAGATCGTCTACATCACGCCGGAGAGCGTGGAGACACGCGTGAAACCACGGGATGAGATGAGGATCTGTTCTTTCCTTTGGGTATATTACGGTTATCCGACTTCATCTTATGAGGGAGTCAATGTAGAAGAAATGCGTTACCGTTGCGGAAGTATGCTGGCGCAGCGGGATGGTGATTCCGTACACCCGGATATCGTGGCAGGAGTGCCGGATTCGGGTATCGCGCATGCGGTCGGATATTCCAATGAGTCCGGCATCCCGTATGCCAGACCGTTTATCAAATATACACCGACCTGGCCGCGTTCCTTTATGCCGACGAATCAGAGCCAGCGGGATCTGATCGCGCGTATGAAGCTGATCCCGGTGCAGGCGCTGATCGAAAATAAGAGGTTGCTGCTGATCGATGATTCCATCGTGCGCGGTACCCAGCTGCGCGAGACAACAGAATTCCTTTATCGCAGCGGTGCGAAGGAAGTCCATGTGCGTCCGGCCTGCCCGCCGCTTGTATATGGCTGTAAATATCTGAACTTTTCCAGATCCAAATCCGAGATGGAGCTGATCACAAGAAGAGTGATCCGGGAACAGGAAGGCGGAGACTGCTCAGAGGAAGTTCTGGAAGAGTACACGAATCCGGATTCCTGCCGTTACGCGAAGATGGTGGATGAAATCTGCAGGATACAGAATTTTACGACATTGCGGTTCCATCGGCTGGATGACCTGCTTGCATCTATCGGGATCGAGCCGTGCAAAGTATGTACGTACTGTTTCAGCGGTAAGGAGTAATTATGTTTCGCAATATGATGAAAAAAGATCACGCCCTGGGTATTGACTGGGGCGTTTTCTATCGGACAGTTATCGCACTGGTGGTGCCGATGGCCCTCCAGAATCTGATCAATGTAGGGGTTACGGCGGCCGACGTCATCATGCTCGGCGCCGTGGGAGAAACGGCGTTGTCGGGCGCATCCCTGGCCGGCCAGGTGCAGTATATCATGACTCTGTTCCTCTTCGGACTGACGTCGGGAGCGACGGTCCTGACAGCACAGTACTGGGGAAAAGGTGATGTGAAGACCATCGAGAAGATCCTGGGAATGACCGTGAAAGCGGCTGTGGCAGTGACTGCACTCTTTACCGTTGCGGCCCTTGCCATACCGGAGCTTCTGATGAAGATCTTTACCAGCGACCCGGCAGTGATCGCGGAAGGCGTGAAGTATCTCCGGATCGTGGCTTTTACTTATATTATGATCGGTGTGACCCAGGCTTACCTGTATGTTATGCGGAGTGTGGAGCGGGTGATCGTGGCGACAGTGGTGTATCTCTGTTCGCTGCTGTGCAATATCGTGATGAACTCGATCTTCATTTTCGGACTTTTCGGCCTGCCGGCCATGGGCGTTGCAGGTGCTGCGCTGGGAACGCTGTGCGCCCGGATCCTGGAAGTGATCCTGACCTTCGGCTATGCCCGGATATTTAATAAAGAGATCAAGCTTCGTCCGAAATACATTCTGCATACGGACCGGGAACTGTTCCGGGATTTTATGAAGTATGCCCTTCCGGTCGTCGCAAATGAGATTATGTGGGGCCTTGGGACGGCGGCCAATACCGCGATCCTTGGGCATCTGGGAAGTTCGGCGGTGGCGGCCAACTCCGTGGCTCAGGTAGCAAGACAGCTGGCGACTGTCGTTTCTTTCGGCCTTTCCAGCGCAGCAGCCATCTATCTGGGCAAGACCATCGGAGAGAAGAAGCTGGAGCATGCCAGGGCTTATGCGAAGCGGTTTATCTGGCTCAGCCTCATCATGGGCGCGCTGGGAGGCCTGATCATCCTGGCGGTATCGGGGCCGGCTGCGGCAGCGCTGTCGCTTACGGATACGGCGAAAGGATACCTGCGGATCATGTTCTTCGTGATGTCTTATTTTGTGATCGGACAGGCATTCAACACGACCATGGTGGTGGGGATCTTCCGTTCCGGCGGAGATACCCGGTTCGGTCTGATCCTCGATGTGAGCACCATGTGGGGGTGTTCGATCCTGCTCGGATTTATCGCGGCGTTCGTATTTAAGTTCAGCGTCCCCGTTGTATATGTGATCCTGATGAGTGATGAGATCATCAAGATCCCGATCACTTTCTGGCGCTACAGAAGCTTCAAATGGCTGAAAGATGTGACGCGGGCGGAAGTAACGGCAGCCGGATGACGGCTCCGGTAAACTTGAACATAACACAAACCTGAAAATGCAAAATTGACAAAACGGTTGGAATTTGGTATGCCAACAAAAAGCAGACCGAATTTCAACCGTTTATTATTTCTTTGTCCGTCAGAGGGAAAGGAGCGTATGGTGAACCTGAAGCAGCTGATGTATTTTAAAGAGAAGAACGGCTATACGTTTGAACAGCTCTCAGAGCTTTCCGGTGTCCCGGTGGGCACCATCCAGAAAATCTTCAGCGGGGAGACGCGCACACCGAGGCACAAGACGATACAGGCGCTGGAGATGATCATGAAATTTGAAGAGAAGAACGAAGATTCGGGTCAGGGCAGCTATACGCTTGACGACTATTTTGCGACCCCGGAAAATGTAAGGGTGGAGCTGATCGATGGGGTGATTTATGATATGGGGATGCCGAGTACGGTGCATCAGTATCTTATCACGAAGATCTGTCATGCGATTTACAGTTATATCGGAGAAAAAGGCGGACATTGTATGGTATTTCCGGCTTCGCCCGGAGTTCAGATCGACTGTGATGACCGCTCCATGCTGGTGCCGGATCTTTGAGCAGATCCGCCAGATGTGGCCGGAGGAAGAATGAGACAGATGTGACTGATCGTAACCGACAAATGTCGGAAATTCATTTTTATATATGTACAAAAACCGTCGGAATGTGGTATACTATCCAAAGCGGCTGATCCGGACGATATACATCGGATCGGCCTTCAGTGAAAGAAAGAAGGTATTATACAATGGCTGAAGAACAGAATACAAATAATGAATGTACAGAAGAGTCCTGTGCGGGCTGCGCGCATGCGGATACATGCACGAGCAAGAAGACGGATTTCCGCGAGCCGGAGAATATGTACTCCTCCATTAAGAAAGTGATCGGTGTCGTGAGCGGTAAGGGCGGAGTCGGCAAATCCCTTGTAACCGCATCTCTTGCAAGGATGATGTGTGAGAAAGGCTATAAAGTCGGCATCCTTGATGCGGATATTACGGGACCATCTATTCCGAAAATGTACGGCATCCATACGAAAGCGGGTGCGACAGAGGAAAATATCATTCCCTGTACGGCAAAAGACGGCACGAAGATCATGTCTGTGAATCTGCTTCTGGAAGATGAGTCCGCTCCGGTCATCTGGAGAGGACCGATCATTGCCAGTGTGGTAAAGCAGTTCTGGACAGACGTTATGTGGGGCGACCTGGACTATCTCTTTGTGGATATGCCGCCCGGAACAGGCGATGTGCCGCTGACAGTGTTCCAGTCTCTTCCGGTAAACGGCGTGGTGATCGTGACGTCTCCGCAGGATCTGGTGCAGATGATCGTGAAGAAAGCAGCGAACATGGCAGAGCAGATGAATATTCCGGTGCTTGGTGTGGTTGAAAACTACAGCTATGTAAAATGTCCGGACTGTGGAAAAGAGATCAAAGTGTTCGGCGAGAGCAATATTGATGAGATCGCGGCAGAGATGGGCGTGCCGGTGTTCGGCAAGATGCCGATCGATATGGAGCTGGCAAAATCCGTGGAAGAAGAGCGGTTCTATGAAGTGAAGAATCCATATATTGATGATGTAGAGCTGTAAAGTCGGAAACATCGCTCTATGGATGAAGAAAGGGCCTGCGGCAGACAGTAAGAGATCATTACCGTTTGACCGCAGGCTTTTGTTCGCCGGAGTATATCGGAGAAGGAGGCAGAAATGACAGGAGAAAAGATTATCCTCTGGCGGGAGGAAGAGTATCATTATCCCGCTGCATACGGGTTTGTACCGTTTATGGTCAGTTATATCCACGAAGACCGAAAGATGCGTCCGGCTATGGTCATCGTACCGGGCGGGGCGTACAGGAATGTGTCTCCGTCAGAGGCGCATCTGCCGGCAGAGACATTTTACCGGTACGGGTATAATGTATTTGTGCTGGTTTATACGGTCAATCTTCTGGATACGCCGCTTAAGATGCAGTCCCTGCAGGATATTTCCAGAGCTGTGCGCATGATCCGTTCAAAAGCGGATCGATATTCAGTGGATCCTGACCGGGTGGCGGTGTGCGGATTTTCCGCCGGCGGACATCTGGCGGCAAGCCTGTGCGTGCATTATAAGGATGTCATGGATCCTGATGAGAGATTCAACGGGTGGACGAACCGGCCGGATGCGGCGATCCTGGCTTACCCGGTGATCACATCCGGACAATACACGCACGGGGATTCCATGCTGGCCCTTCTGGGATCAGAGCCGGATGCGGATGAACTGGAATATATGTCGCTTGAGAAACACGTGTCCGCGGATACGCCGCCCTGTTTTCTCTGGCAGACGGTGACGGACGGTACGGTGCCGGTGGAGAACAGTTACCTTTTCGCAGAAGCGTGCCGGGAGCAGGGCGTGCGGTTTGCTCATCACGTGTTTTCGGAAGGCGTACACGGATTGTCCGTAGCGACGGAACAGTGGCTGGAGCGGGATTTCGGTGAGCCTTATACGCTGGAGCAGATCCGGCTGCTGGCCGGGGCGGTGACCGCCGGAAAGACGGGATATCCGCCGGAAAAAGGGCGGCAGATCCTGGAGGATTTCGGACTGGACGGGCGGAAAAAAGAAAAGTGGACGCCTGAACAGAAAGAGGCGATCAGAAAATCATTAAGATCAGTCGGGGTCTGGCCGGAACTTGCAAAAGACTGGCTGGATCAGATCTGGGATGCAGAAATATATAAATAGCTATGTGAGGAGACAGAAGATGAGATTATTATTTATCCGGCATGGTGATCCGGATTATGTACATGATACACTGACCGAGAAAGGACATCGGGAAGCCGCGCTTCTGGCGGAGCGTGCAGCTGCGCTCCATTTGGGGGAATGTTTTGTCTCGCCGCTTGGCAGGGCGCAGGCGACAGCAGGATACAGTATGAAGAAGCTTGGGCGCACGGCGAAAACGTACGGTTGGCTGCAGGAGTTCCCGGCACAGATCGATCTGAACGAAGCGCCGCATCTGCGGGACGCTTTTCCGACGACCAGGATCGAGGACGGGAAATATGTGCCGAGGATCGTCTGGGATATCGCACCGGCCTACTGGTCCGTGCACAGTGAGTGCATGGATCCGGTCCGCTGGCGGGAATGTGATATCTGCCGCCATTCAGACACGGTGGAAATTTATGATCATGTGACGGAAGAATTCGACCGGCTGCTGGCAGAGCACGGCTATGTGCGCGATGGAAGATGCTACCGTGTAGAAAAAGAAAACACGGACACGCTGACGTTTTTCTGCCATTTCGGGATCACCTGCTTGTTTCTTGCACATCTTTGGAATACTTCTCCATTCCTGCTCTGGCACAGCCTGGCGCTGGCGCCGACGTCTGTGACAGAAGTGGTTACAGAAGAAAGAAAGCAGGGACTTGCCTGCTTCCGGGGACTTAAGATCGGCGATGTTTCCCATCTTGTGCTGGGCGGAGAGCCGGTATCGACATCCGCAAGATTCTGTGAGACTTTCAGCGGAGAGGGACTGCATTAATACGGGGACATTCCGGACAGATATGCATAGAATGATAGAAAGAGATATTATTAAGGAGTTCTTTCTTTTATGGCATATGAGACATTTGAAAAAGTGGAAGGGATCATTCAGGGGATCGAGCGGGGAGAAGACTGCTGCTCCATGATGCTGTCCCTGATCAGTGGATCGGATATCGTGAATGTAATGGTGTCCGGTGATACCGTTGTTGTGGATAATGTCCGGCTCCGTCCGGGAATGCGTATTGCGGTCTTCTATGATACGAATCTTCCCACGCCGGCCGTATATCCGCCGCAGTACCGCGCAGAACTTGTCACATCCGTGAGACGGGGACAGCAGGTGATGCTGGATTATTTCAATGATCAGCTGGAGTCGGCGGACGGTTCGCTGAAGCTGAACATCGGACCTATGACGAATGTGACGACCATGAACGGTCAGCCGTACACATGCAGTCCGGAAAATATGGAACTGCTTGTATATTATACGGTGGCTACGTTCAGCATGCCTGCCCAGGCCACTCCGCAGAGAGTGATCGTACTGTGCGGCTGGCAGATGTAACAGACAGGAAAAAAGTAAGACCGGTAGTCTGCTGATGTTTTCGGGATCAGGCTGCCGGTCATTATATTTAATCGATCATTCGGGTGAGTTTTATATAGAAGACGCTCAGTGCTTCACAGTACGAATTTGAGATCGGACAGATCACGGGGAGTTTTCTGTCGGCAATCTGCACTTCGTTTCCGAACTGGATGACATAATCATACATATATTTCAGAAACTCTTTATTCGTTGGCTTTTTGCTCCGGCCGGAACGGTTGAAAATGGTTTCAAGCAGTTGGGTATTGTGGGAATCCCATACGTGGTTAACAACAGTGCGCATATTTTTCTCCACACAGCTCCACGTAGTGTGAAAGTGTTCCGCTACATCGAGATACAGTGTTTTGGTGATACATTCGATACGCTCGTTGTCTTCAAGAGTGAGCAGGAGAGCGTACACTACATAGTTGTATCCGGTGTAGGAACGGCTGACTCCGAAAGAGTCCAGAGTGTTGATGATAATTTTT
>DWVL01000030.1 GCA_019120275.1 Candidatus Mediterraneibacter excrementavium
TAATATACTTTCCCGATCCCCTTGAAATACGATCTTAATATCCCCCATCTCATCCGCAACATACCCAATGTCAAATTTTACCGATGAAAATCTAAAATGGCACGGTGCCCTGATAGCTCACTATTTATTAATAACTTTTGCTTCAGAACAAACATGGCTGCACATTTAAAAAGTGGTTAACTCTATGGTCAGGGTCAAATGGCGTATATACCTTCCCTGAACGCACAAATACAATTTTGTCTTCCACTTTACACGGATTTCGCTTTTTCTCTGGCGGCTATCTTGCTCTCCTGAGAATACTTCTCCTACAGCCTCCAACATACCCAGGCACTTGTCCCCAACGATGAGTTTGACTCCATCCAAGTCACGGCTGCGGAGCCAATAGATCCCGTCCACATAGACATACGGATATCGCCCACCTTGCAGAGGACGGTTGCGCCAATCCTCAATGTGGACATACGCCTTCTTGTTCAATTCGCTGATGGTGGAGGGAGAGACTTTGCTACCCCACAGGGCCTCGGTAATGTCTTCTACACGGCGGACAGATACGCCGGCCAGGTACATCTCAATGAGTGCCTCTTCCACGCTGCTCTCCCGGCGGCGGTACCGCTCAATAATAGCCGTCTCAAAGGAGATCCCTTTGAGCTTGGGTACCTTGAGGGTGACATCCCCGGAAGTGGTGGTGAGGTTGCGGCTGTAGTGGCCGCTGCGGTAGCCCTGGCGCTGTTCGTTGCGCTCATACCGGGCTGCTTGCGTCAGTTTTTGAGCCTCAGCCTCCAGCAGCTCGTTGAGCGTTTCCTCTACGCTTCCGCGTACAAGTTCCTTAAGCTGCCCCTTGATAACTTCTTCGTTTAGCTGTACAATCTTCTCAGGCATGGTTTGCTGTCTCCTTTCAGAATGGTGTGTCGCAACTTCATTCTACCAGAGATCTGCAAACCATGTCTCTTTTTATCTACTTTTCAATTTGCGAAATTTATTCTACCTTATCTAATCGCCGCTTCCTTTTCTGGCGGACACTTTGGCACTTTCGGGTTTTCGGATTTGGACAGGTTATAATTCTGACCAACCTCTAATCCGCACTTTCTTTTGACTTGGGAGATATACAGGCTGGATACTTTCAAATGGTGCTTATCCCAGACGTATGCCTTGATTTCCTCATAGGTGGCCTTTGTCTCAGCAGTCGTGGCGTCCAGCTCATCCAAGTCCAGGTCGATCTCTATGGTGTCATCCGGCTTTTGTTGGGACAAAAGAACTACCGTCTCCACATGCACACTCATCGGGAACTGATCCACCGGCTGCACCTTTTCCAACACATATCCGCTTCCGCATAAAACTTTCAGATCCCGGGCCAGCGTAGCCGGATCGCAGCTCACATACACGACTTTCTCTGGCGTCATCTTCACGATCGTATCCAGAAGCTTCTCATCGCATCCTTTTCTGGGCGGATCGACCACGATCACGTCTGCGTGCATTTCTGCGCTGTCCTCTGTGCGCTTCTGTTCGCAGAATGCCGGCAGCACTTCCTCGGCTTTCCCGACAAAAAATTCTGCATTTCTGATCCCGTTGAGTTCCGCGTTCCGGCGGGCATTTTCAATAGCCTGGGGAATGATCTCCACTCCGTATACTTTTCCCGCTTTCTGCGCCAGGAAAAGGGAAATAGTCCCGATCCCGCAGTACAGATCCCACACAGTCTCGCCGCCTTTTAAATCTGCATATTCCAGTGCGAGGGAATAAAGTTTCTCCGTCTGCACCGGATTTACCTGATAAAAAGAAAGCGGCGAGATCTGATATTTAATCTCTCCGATATAATCCGTGATGTAGTCCTGCCCCCAGAGCACACGGTACGCATCTCCCATGATGACATTATTCCGGTTCGTATTCTCACTGAACGAAATACTGGTCATTCCCGGCAGTTCCCTCAGCTTCCGGATCAGTTCATCCGCGTGAGGGATGTCCGTTCCGTTTATGACCAGACATACCATGATCTCTTTCGTCTTAAATCCATAACGGATCAGAACATGGCGGACCAGTCCCTTCCCGCTCTTTTCATCATAGGAAGGGATCCGGTATTTCTTCATAAATGCCAGGATGATCTCCAGGATCTCCTGATTAACCGGAACCCCGAGTATACAGTCCGTATTCGCGATAATATCATGCGTCCTTCCGGCGTAGAATCCGGTGACCGGACTGCCTTCTTTATCCGTACCGAAAGGAAACTGGGCTTTATTACGGTATCCGAACGGATCCTCCATCCCGATGACAGGATCCATTACCCGTTCGACCAGTTCCGGATCAAATCCTCCGATCCGCACCAGATCGTCCCGCACTTTCTTCTGCTTGAACGCAAGCTGCTTCTCATAAGACATCTCCTGTATCTGACAGCCTCCGCACTGACGGGCGAACCGGCATCTTGGCTCCACCCGGTCCGGCGATGGTTCAATGACGCGCATAAGCCGGGCGTACCCGTAATTTTTCTTCGCCTTTATAACTTTTACTTCTGCTCTGTCACCGATCACAGCGTCTTTAACAAAGAGGGTGTAGCCGTCGAGTTTTCCGATGCCCTCGCCGCCTACACCGATATCTGTGATCTCTATGACTGCTGTTTCATTTTTCCGCATACTATGCTCCCGTTGTCAACTTTCCGATGTTCTCCGCAGATTGGACTCGAAGAGCTTGTTATATCCCAGCCATTCCGTGCCCGTTTTCCCTTTGAAGATCTCTGTGAGCGTCTGCATCTTTGCATCCGTATTATCCGCCAGATTCAGCGCCATAGCCTCCGCCAGCGCCGGTTTCTTCGGCGAACCATACTCCAGTTCCCCGTGATGGGCAATGATGCAGTGCTTCAGTTCATTGGCCAGTCGCTGCGGAAAATCCGGAAGCGTCCGCAATGCTTCATCGATCATCTCCACGCCGATCACGATATGTCCGATCAGCTGGCCTTCGTCTGTGTAATCATTATCCGGGAAAGCGGAAAGTTCTCTCGTCTTGCCGATATCATGACAGATCGCCGCAGTGATCAGAAGATCCTTATTCAGGATCGGGTATGCACCCGAAAAATAATCACACATATGGACCACGCTCAGCGTATGCTCCAGCAGGCCGCCGGAGAACCCGTGATGTACCGTCTTCGCTGCCGAATGGCCCCTGAATGATTTTATAAACTGCTCGTCTTTCACAAAAAAATATTCCAGGAGCTGTCTGAGGTGCGGATTGGTGATCCTGCTGATATACCCGAGCAGTCCTGCATACATCTTCTCCACATTTTTATCAGTCGTCGGCATATAATCCGCAGGGTCATACTCTCCTTCATCCGCCCTGCGTATCTGCTTGATATTCAGCTGCAGATTGCCGTTATAACTGATCACATCACCGTAAACTTCAATGAAGTCCTTTTCTTCATACTCCGCGATCCCCTGCGAGTTGGGATCCCACACCTTTCCATCCAGAATTCCTGTTTTGTCCTGCAGGAGCAGATTATCATACGGCTTCCCGTTTCTCGTCTCCGCAGAACGCTTTCCTTTACAGAGATAAATATTCCTGATCGTCTCACCTTCATGAAGTCCGTTAATATATCTCATTTATAATCCTCTTTCTAATGTTTTTATTCCTTACTTCCAACCGTCACTGTGAAATCCACATCCACATAACCGTCCGCGCCGCGCCGCTGTCCCCTGAGCCGGATCATGTCGCCCGTCTTCGTCTTGAGTATGGTACTCTGGAAAGCCCCGATGCCCGAAACTTCTTCTCTGGCCGCCTCACAGATAATATCCCCGCTCTGGATCCCGGCCTCCATCGCCGGCGATTCCGGATCCACATCCACCACATAGACCCCTTCCGGCATTCCCTGTTCCTGAAGATCGCTGGTCACTGCCGCGCCATATATACCGATATACGGAACGCTCTCGTCATTGGCCAGGATTTCGATCACGGTTTTAAGATCGGATATGGCATACGCTTTTGCCGTTGTACTTCCCTCTTCATCCCAGACCGATGGGGAGATCATACCGATCACTTCACCGTCCAGATTAAAAAGTACTCCGGTCCCTCCCTCACTCACGGGAATATCTGTCGCTATAACATCGCACTCTCTGTCGAAAAATGTCTCTTTATATTCAACGGAACTTACGGTTCCCCGGCTTGCGCCGTCCGCATACCCGTACATATCTCCCAGGGCCAGCACGATGCCGCCCTGTCTGACCGCATTGGAATTCCCCAGCACAGATACTTTGATGCTGCTCCATGTGCTGTCCGTAATATCTGCCCGCGGCACGCTGAATACAGCAAGACCGCTGTTCAGATCCCGTCTTTTCAGTGAAGCGGTATATATACTGGAATCCTGAAATGTAACCTTCCATTCCTGCGCTCCCTCACTTACGGAACTGTCTGCAAGGATCAGGAGTTCCCGCCCGTTGTCCGCAAGGATCACACCGGTGGATCCTTCATCAATCCCTGTCATCCGGGCATTCCAGTCGTCCGCTCCTGCAGCCGGCTGTATATACGCGGTTCCCCTCTTCGCTTCCTGGACACGCTCATTCACCGATGCCATGATCTCCTCATAGCTCTCCGCATCGAGCACAGGTTCGGCCTCTTCCTCTTCCGCCGCTTCCTGTGGTTCCTCAGGCTCCGTATCCTCGGGAATTGAAACCGTCTCAAGATTGCCCCTGAATACGTCCTGCACCCATGGCCTGAGCGCAAAAAAACCAAGGCAGGCGAACGCTCCCAGGATCACACCGTATATGGCGATCCTGACACACTGACGCGCAAGCTGCCGCCTGCTGAGAGGTTTTGGCTTTATCGTTTCCTGTAGGAAAGAATATTTTTCTTCTTCCGGTCCCTCATCCGGACTCAGATTCTGATCTTTATCGTTCGGCATGGGTACAATTCCTCCGAATTCTAGTATAACCGATTCACAAAGATAGTTCAATCATCTGGAAAGGACTTTTCTTTATCGTCATAATAAGGTAAACTAATAGCATGCGAAACCCAGAATTGAACAGAGGGATCATATGAATCAGAAAACACTTGCAAAACTTGAATTTGATAAAATCATTGCCCGCCTTGAGGAAGAGGCGGGATCTTTCAGAGGTCGGCAGCTCTGCCGCCGTCTGAAACCGATGACAGACCCCGAAAAGATCGATACCTGCCAGGAACAGACAGCGGCTGCTTACACCCGCATTGTCAGAAAAGGCCGGATTTCCTTCTCAGATGCCGCCCCGGTGGAAGAATCCATGAAGCGGCTGGAGATCGGCGGCGCCTTGAGCGCCGGTGAGCTGCTGCGCATCTGCAGGCTCCTTGCCTCTGCAGCCAGAGCCAGATCTTACGGGCGGCACGACACCCCGGAGGATGCAGCCGACTGCCTGGATATCTATTTTGACCAGCTGGATCCGCTGGCTTCTCTCTCAGATGAGATCGGGCGATGCATTATCTCCGAAGATGAATTAAGCGACGATGCCAGCAGTACACTGAAGCACATCCGGCGGAGCATGAATGGGATCAACGACCGGATCCACAGTACACTGAACAGCCTGGTCAACGGTTCCATGAGGACTTATCTGCAGGACGCCATCATCACCATGCGCGGGGACCGGTACTGCCTCCCCGTCAAATCAGAATACCGTTCTCAGGTTCAGGGACTGATCCACGACCAGTCCTCCACCGGTTCCACACTGTTCATTGAACCGATGGCTGTCGTAAAGCTGAACAACGACCTGAAAGAACTCTTTGCAAAGGAACAGGAGGAGATCCAGGTGATCCTTGCCCGGCTGAGCGAAGAGGCTTCGCAATATATCGAAGAGATCCGCGCAGACTACCGCGCGCTGACGGAACTGGACTTCATCTTTGCCCGCGGAGCACTCGCCGTGTCCATGCGGGGCAGCCGTCCGGTCCTGAACCGGGACGGGCGGATCTTCATCCGCGAAGGGCGCCATCCCCTGCTGGATCAGAAGACCGTCGTTCCGATCACAGTAACCTTAGGGAAAGATTTTGACCTGCTGATCGTCACAGGCCCGAACACCGGAGGCAAAACAGTGTCACTGAAGACAGTGGGTCTGCTCACCCTGATGGGGCAGGCCGGTCTTCACATCCCGGCCGCAGACCGTTCCGAGCTGGCGGTATTCGATCAGATCTATGCCGATATCGGCGATGAACAGAGTATCGAACAGAGCCTCAGTACTTTCTCTGCGCATATGACCAATATCGTCTCCTTTCTCCGGAAAGCGGATGAGCGCTCACTGGTGCTCTTTGACGAGCTGGGCGCAGGGACCGATCCCACTGAAGGCGCTGCGCTTGCGACATCCATTCTCTCCTATCTGCACGGCAGAGGGATCCGCACTATGGCGACCACCCATTACAGTGAACTGAAGGTATATGCGCTCTCCACCCCCGGCGTGGAAAACGCCTGCTGTGAGTTTGACGTGGAAAGCCTCCGGCCGACTTACCGGCTGCTTATCGGCATTCCCGGCAAGAGCAATGCGTTTGCCATATCCGGAAAGCTGGGCCTTCCCGATTTCATTATCGATGACGCCCGCCGGCGTCTGAGCGAACAGGACGTATCCTTCGAGGATCTGCTGAGCGACCTGGAGGAAAGCCGCCGCACAATTGAAAAGGAACAGGCCGAGATCGCAGCCTTCCGCCGCGAAGCCGAAGACCTTAAGGCCCGTGCCCAGGAGCGTCAGGATAAACTGGACGAACAGCGCGACCGCATCATCCGCGAGGCAAACGAAAAAGCCAACGCCATCCTGCGCGAGGCAAAGGAAGTCGCAGATGAGACGATCCGCAATTTCCACAAGTTCGGCAAAGAAAATATTTCCGCCGCAGAGATGGAGAAGGAACGCGACCGCCTGCGCCGGAAGATCAACGATACAGCATCAGCCTCTTCTCTTCCCGCACGCAAGACAAAGAAAACGCACAGGCCGGAAGAGTTCAGACTGGGAGAAACCGTGCGCGTACTGAGCATGAATCTTACAGGCACGATCCAGACGCTTCCGGATTCCCGCGGCAACGTCACTGTCCAGATGGGGATCCTCCGCTCCCAGGTTCCTATATCCGACCTGGAGATCGTAGATGAACCATCTGCTTATGCACCGAAGAAACTGTCCCGCACTTCAAAGGGCAGGATCGGCATGAGCAAGTCCCTGTCCGTGAGTCCGGAGATCAACCTGCTCGGCAGGACCGTCGATGAAGCAGTCGCAGAACTGGATAAATATCTGGATGATGCGCTCCTCTCTCACCTGAATACGGTCCGGGTGGTACACGGGAAAGGAACCGGAGCGCTGCGCAAAGGGATCCATGAATACCTCCGCAGGCAGAAACATGTGAAATCCTACCATCTGGCTGAATTCGGCGAGGGAGATGCCGGCGTAACGATCGTAGAACTGAAATAAACTGCAGGAAATTAAAGGAGGACCTGATCATGATAGGCAAACAGAAGATCCTGATCGTAGACGATGATGAGAATATCGCGGAACTGATCTCGCTCTACCTGACTAAAGAATGTTTTGACACAAAAATCGTATATAACGGCGAAGATGCCCTGACTGCATTTGATACATACCAGCCAAATCTGATCCTTCTCGATCTGATGCTTCCCGGCATTGACGGATACCAGGTCTGCCGCGAGATCCGCGCCAGATCCCCGGTGCCGATCATTATGCTTTCCGCCAAGGGCGAGGTCTTTGACAAAGTACTGGGGCTGGAGCTGGGCGCCGATGATTATATCATGAAGCCTTTTGATTCCAAAGAAATGGTGGCCCGCGTCCGCGCCGTCCTGCGCAGATATAATCCGGTCAAACCGGAGACAGCGGAAAAAGACCGGACAAAGCGCGTTCAGTATGACGGCCTCGAGATCAATCTGACAAACTATTCCGTCCTCTGCGACGGAAAAAACGTCGAAATGCCGCCGAAAGAACTGGAACTGCTGTACTGCCTGGCTTCCTCACCGAATCAGGTATTTACACGCGAACAGCTCCTGGACAGAATCTGGGGTTATGAATATGTGGGCGATACAAGAACAGTAGACGTCCATATCAAACGTCTGCGGGAAAAGCTTAAGGATCATCCTTCCTGGAGCCTGAGCACCGTATGGGGCATCGGATATAAATTCGAGACAAAATAGCAGAAAGACAGAATGTAAAAATGAAAAGTATCCTTCACCTGAAATTCATAGCACTTTATATCATCTTCGGATTCCTGTGCCTGTTTACCACCGCAACACTGACTACACAGCTCATCACCAGCCGGCTCATGGAAGACACATCGAAGACACTGTACAGAGAAGCAACACTGATCGCCAGCGATTACCTGCCTTCTTATTTTTCCGATGATTCGTCCCTCTATGCCGTCCAGTCACAGCTTGCGGCCATGCGGCTGTATCTGGAGTCCTCACTTTGGTTTGTGGACGCCTCGGGAACTATGATCACCTCATCCAATCTCGAAGGCACTTCCTCGCCGGAAAAGATTGATGCGTTCAACCCCGCGGAAATCGGTGGAAATCAGTATATTTCCGGCACATACCACGGTTACTTCGACGAAGAAGTTATAACGGTAATGGCTCCGGTAACGGAAGGATTCTCAACCAAAGGATACCTTCTTATCCACAGTCCTGTCTCTGTTATTGATGAGCGGTGCCGTCCGATCATGATACCGGTATATATCACACTGGGTGCCATTTATGCACTTTCTTTCATTTTTCTGCTGGGTTTCCATTATTTTGTGTACAGGCCGCTCCGCCAGATTTCCGAAGCAGCCCGCCAGTATGCCCTCGGGAATCTGACCTATGAGATCCCTGTCCGCACACATGACGAAATGGGATATCTGTCGGCCTCTCTTAACTATATGGCCGCACAGCTTAAAGACATGGATGACTATCAGAAAAAAATCGTCGCCAATGTTTCTCATGATTTCCGTTCCCCCCTCACTTCCATCAAAGGATATCTGGAGGCAATGGCTGACGGCACGATCCCGCCCGAGCTTTATGAAAAATACATCGGCATTATATTGTTTGAAACAGAACGACTGACTGATCTCACCAGAGATCTGCTCACACTGAATGAGTTTGATACCAAAGAGCTCCTTCTGGACAAACAGGAATTTGACATCCAGGAAACCGTTAAGGATACTGCAGCATCTTTTGAAGCCGTATGCACCCCCAGGCACATTTCCATCGAACTGCTTCTGATGCCCGGCTCCGTGATCGTCTATGCTGACAGGCGGAAAATCCAGCAGGTCCTCTATAACCTGATCGATAACGCCATCAAATTCAGTGACGCGGACTCAACTGTGACGGTGGAGATCAATGAAAAGAATGATAAAACATTTGTTTCTGTCAAAGATCAGGGGATCGGCATCCCTAAAAAAAATCTAAATAAAATATGGGAACGGTTCTATAAGTCCGACCTGTCCAGAGGAAAAGATAAAAAAGGGACAGGCCTCGGCCTGTCCATAGTAAAAGAAGTCATCCAGGCCCACGATGAGCACATTAATGTGGTCAGCACCGAGGGCGTGGGTACGGAATTCATTTTTTCTCTTCAGAGGGTTCAGTAAAACCTATTCGTACAGCATGGCACGGATGCTTTCATTCTCCAGTCCGGAAGCATCCACCCAGGTGTACCCGGTATCAACAACGGCCTCATTGCCGATCTCCAGAACTGTTCTGGCCGATGCGACTACCGTCGCATACCCCATTCCAAATGGATTCTGGACCACCAGTCCGTCTATGCTTCCATCTTCAAGCGCGTCGATCTGCTCCTTCCCTGCATCGAATCCCATCACTGTAACCGCATCCGTCAGTTCGAGGCTCTTCACAGCCTGCGCCGCCAGCCGTACTGTCTCGTCATTCACTCCGAAGCATCCTTTCAGATCCGGATGTTTGCCGAGATAATAAGCTGCCGTCTCTTCGTTGCTCATCCCTGCCGCGATCGCATCGATATCCTCAAGCCGTGTCCTGGCCTCTTCTGATATAGAAATTTCCCCGCTTTCACCGCTCTCCTTCTCTGCCGCATTATCTGTGTTCTCCGCCTCTGTCCCGAGTCCGGAGGCCGCCTCGCTCCACTGTTCCAGCTGCTCTGCAGATACACCCAGTTCCTCTGCCGCCGCCTGGCGTTTCAACTGATCCATCTGATCCAGGTAGATTGTCTCAGCCACCGTAACATCCGGATGTTCTGTACGGATTTCTTCCGTGAATGCATCCGCCCGTTCTCTGGCATTTCCGGATACAGAATCATGAACAAAAAGCGCAACTTCCCCGCTGTCCCCGATCGCCTCGCAGAGTCTGGATGCGCCTTCCTCCGCTGCCGCAGCATTGTCCGTCATGCAGGTACACTGGATTCCCTGATAACTGTTTCCCGAATCAAAGGCAACAATCTGGATCCCGTTTTCGACGGCAAGGTCAAACTGCACGGACGAAGCATTTTCATCTATGCTTGCAATGGCGATCACATCCGGATATCTGGACATTTCTTCATCCAGGATATTTACCTGCTCATCCACATCTTCGCCTTCAGCCGGCGCATTGTACAGGACTTTGACCTCATCCGCCCCGCTGTATCCCAGACGTTCATTGATATCGGCCGCCGCCTGTTCCACTCCGGCTTTCACCTGCTGCCAGTACGGTGTATTTTCGGCCTTTCCGATCACCGAGATATAAGTGCCCGGCTCAAGGTCAAGGTCGTCTATGTTCGTATAAACGGAAGGGTTTACCGCGTCAAGATTCGCCTGCCACGCCGGAAGTTCCGGCATTTCCCCTGTAAATATATCTTCTTCCTCACTGGCACATCCGCATGCCGCGGCTGCTATACAGATCGCCGACGCCACGCATACCACCGATTTCTTTCTCATAACTTTCCTCCGTTTCGCATTCAGGACTCGTTCATTGAATCTTCTTATTATCATACACCAATATTCGCAAAAAGAAAGTGATTTTTTTCTGAATTTTAGATAAAGTATTAAATTTAAAACATCCAAATCTCTTGTATAATCATGTCTGTTGTATTAAAATGAGGAATAGCAAAAGCAATAAGGCTTCTGCGGAAATCATAAAAGGAGGGTACATAGACAATGGCACACGTAATCAGTGACGAATGCGTAATGTGTGGTTCTTGCGAAGGCGAATGTCCGGTAGGCGCTATCTCCGAAGGCGATGGCAAATACGAGATTGATGCTGATTCCTGCATCGACTGTGGAGCATGCGAAGCTGCATGTCCGACAGGCGCTATTTCAGCAGAGTAATTATATATCGCAAAGTGATCACAGGCAGAACACCGCTCTTTATCAGGGCGGTGTTTTTTTGTCGCAATTTTGCGAACGATTCTTAAAGTTGCCATCTTCCAGGCGTGCTATAATACTCTTGAAGCTGATATTAAGGAGGTATAAATATTAATGGGTGAAGTCAGATTTATGATTTCCGAAGCCGCCAAACAGGTCGATGTGGAATCCCATGTCCTGAGATACTGGGAAGAAGAACTGGGACTGAAGATCGGCCGCACGGAAATGGGGCACCGGTTTTATACAGATGATGATATCCAGCTTTTCCGCTGCATAAAAAAACTGAAAGATGAGGGAATGATGCTGAAGGACTTAAAGCCGCTCATTCCGGAACTTACGGAAACACGGATGAAGTTGAGATCCGCGGATGACCGGAGCAACGCACCGGCATCAGATCCGGCCATCGGACCGGTTTCTGAACTTCCCGACGATGCAAACTGTGCAGCCGCTCCCGGCCCCGACCGGGAGATGCTGGAACAGCTCCGCACGCTGTTCGGGGAGCTGTTCCGGGAAATCCTGTCAGAAAACAACGGTATATTAAAAAACGACATCAGCAGCACCGTGACTGCAGATGTCGTTCATGAAATCGATTTTCTTCTCCAGGCAAAAGAACGCCAGCAGGAAGAACATTTCCGGAAGCTGGACAGCCTGATCCGCCAGCAGCAGAATCACCGTAAGGAATCTGCCAGAAGCAATGCCGTCGTGAAACTCAGGAAACTCTTTATACCATCCTGACGCACACGCTTCCCCCGCCGTATATATACAGCTGCTTACTGCTGCCGGAGTTCGTTGCCGAAACGCGTATACTGCGGCATCCATGCCAGGCGTACCGTACCGATCGGGCCATTCCTCTGCTTTGCAATGATGATCTCCGCGATATTCTTATCTTCTGTATCCGGATTATAATAATCATCCCGGTAAATAAACATACATACATCCGCGTCCTGCTCGATGGCTCCCGACTCACGGAGATCAGAGAGCATCGGACGCTTGTCCGTACGCTGCTCGACCGCACGGCTCAGCTGTGACAGGGCGATAACCGGCACATTAAGCTCTCTCGCAAGGCCTTTCAGAGATCTGGATATTTCCGAGATTTCCTGCTGACGGCTTTCATTTCTCCTTCCGCCGCTTCCGCTCATCAGCTGCAGGTAGTCGATGATGATCAGATCAAGTCCCTGTTCCAGCTTATATTTTCTGCATTTTGAACGCATCTCCGAAATGGAGATGCCAGATGTATCGTCAATGATCATCCGGGAACTTCCGATCGTACCGGCTCCCTCGATCAGTTTCTCCCAGTCTGTATCGGACAGATTTCCAGTCCTCAAGAGCTGGGCGTCCACATGGGATTCCAGGGAGAACAGTCGGTTGACCAGCTGTTCTTTGGACATCTCGAGACTGAAAATCGCAACCGCCTTGTTCTGACGGAAGGCCACATGCTGGGCAATATTCAGCACGAACGCCGTCTTTCCCATGGACGGACGGGCCGCGATCAGCACCAGATCGGAAGGCTGGAGTCCCGACAGTTTGTAGTCGAGATCAATAAAGCCTGTCGGTATACCTGTTACATTTCCTTTTGTCTTGGAAGCACGCTCGATCACATCAAGCGCATTGAGCACTACATCCCTGATCGGCACATACTCCTGGGAGTTTCCCCGTTCAACCAGTTCAAAAACCTGCTTCTCTGTTGTCTCCAGTATTTCATCCAGCGGTTTATTTTCCAGATAGCAGGTATTCGCGATCTCCTCATTGATCCGGATCAGCCTGCGCAGTACGGCCTTGTCTTTCACGATTTCAGCATAATATTTTACATTTGCCGAAGTCACCGCGCCGGCAAGGAGCTCTCTGGCATACTCCATGCTGCTGACCTCAGGCGGAACATCCTTTTCTTTCAGATGCTCCTGCAGGGTGATAAGATCAACCGGTTTTCCCGCCCGGAACAGTTCCACCACTGCATCAAACAGGATCCCGTACGCCGTCTGGTAAAAATCCTCTCCCGTAATGATCTCGGATGCGACCATCACCGCATCCTTGTTCATCAGCATGGCCCCCAGCACCGCCTGTTCCGCTTCAATGCTGTGGGGCGGTATCCGTTTCATTGCCGCTTCTGCATCCATTCGAGAATATCTCCTTATGCTTCTTCTTTTACGACTACTTTCAACTCAGCTGTCACTTCCGGATGCAGCTTTACACTGACCATATGTGTACCGAGAGTCTTGATCGTCTCCTTAAGCTGGATCTTTTTCTTATCCACTTCAAGGTTCATCTGTTCCTTTACTGCCGCCGCGATTTCTTTGCTGGATACGGATCCGAAAGTCCTTCCGCCCTCCCCGACTTTGATCGCCAGTTCCACTTTGCCTGCGGACAGTTCCGCTGCCAGTTCTTTCGCTGCTTCAAGATTCTCCTGCGCTACTTTTTTCTCGTTGTTCTTCTGAAGTTTTAAGTCATTCAGATTCTTCGCTGTGGCTTCTGCTCCGAGTTTTTTCGGCAGAATGAAATTCCTTGCATATCCGTCGTTTACATTTACGATCTCTCCTTTCTTTCCGAGAGATTTTACATCCTGTAATAAGATTACTTTCATTTTAAATGTCTCCTTCCTCAATCATCTGGTCGATCGTCGCTTTCAGCGCCTTGATCGCCTCTTCTACATTCGTATGGTCAAACTGTGCGCCCGCGGAATTGATGTGCCCGCCGCCGCCAAGCTTCTCTGCTATGACCTGCACATTCACTTCGTCAATGGAACGGGCGCTCATATAAATCCTGCCATTATAAACCGTAAGGACAAATGACGCCTTAATGCCGCTGATATCCAGCAGTTCATTGGCCGCCTGAGCCGCCAGCACTGTCGGACTGTCAATATCGCTGGGACATTCGGCAATGGCAAATTCCTTTCTGTATACTTCCGCCATCCGCACTGCTTCCGCCTTGGCACGGTATGATTCCATATCGTCACGGAACATCTTGCGGACACGGGTGATATCTGCGCCGCATCTTCTCAGGAACGCTGCAGCCTCAAAAGTACGCACACCCGTCCGGTTCATAAAGTTCCTCGTATCGATCATGATACCCGCATACAGACACTCCGCCTCGATCACCGGGATCTTGATATTATCTGAAATGTACTGCAGAACTTCTGCCACCATCTCGCAGGTGGATGAAGAGTACGGTTCCACATAAGAAAGAACAGCATTTTCTATGATATTGCTGCCCTGACGGTGATGGTCGAGCACCGCGATCATCAGCGGACGCTTCAAAAGTTCCGGACACTCTGTCATCTGCGGTTTGTTCGTATCCACAACGATCACCATCGTATTATCCGTAATATAATCAAGCACCTGATCCGATGTCAGGAAAATATCGTCCTCATAAGCCGGACTCTCTGCGATCTCATCATAGAGCGGACGCACAGATTCCGTCACCGTATTGACCACGATATGGACTTTTTTCTCCAGGTTGACTGCCGCCCGGTATATACCCATGCAGGCACCAAACGAGTCAGGATCCGCGATCTTATGGCCCATCACGATCACCTGATCTTTTGTAGCGATAAATTCTCTTAAAGCCTCCGCTTTTACACGGGCCTTCACACGGGTATTCTTGGACGTCTGCTCTTTCTTGCCGCCAAAATACGTAATGCCGTTGCAGTCCTTGATCACCGCCTGGTCGCCGCCGCGGGCAAGAGCCAGATCGATCGCTACTCGGGCAAACTGATAGCTCAGCGCATAAGTCGCCGTATTCAGGCCGAGGCCGATGCTGAGCGTAGCAGAACGGGCATTTCCGATATTAACCTGCTTCACTTCTTCCAGGATGGAAAATTTATCTTCTGCGATCTTCCGGTAACTTGATTTCTTAAGGACAACAAAATATTTGTCCTTCTCCATCTTCTTGACAATGCCGTCCACGTCATTGATATATTTGTTGATCTTACGGTCAATAAGCGCCACAAGAAGCGACTGGCGGACTTCCTCCACGCTTTCCATCACTTCATCATAATTGTCAATGTAGATCAGACCCGCGATCATCCGCTGGTCTTCATTTTCACGGATATATTCATTCAGCTCCGTTACATCCTGCAGTGAGACCGCGATAAAGAACTCTTCTTCCTCGGGGATCTGAAGCAGTTCTTCCTTCCTGCTGAATCCCTGGAGCGATACGCGGCGCAGTTCCGCCTGGTAGTCCCGCTCATGACAGGAAACTTCCATTTCTACATGCTCCATATCATCCTTCGGATATACGCCCGGATGGAGCTGCGGGAGCAGCCGGTGCAGGTATTTCTCCTTCCGCTGCCCTTCCATCAGCGCGTCAAAGGCATTGTTCGCCCACAGGATACGGCCGTCCTCCAGCGCAATGGCGTAGGGCACCGCCAGCTCCTTCAGGAGCGTATTCTCGATTCCCTTATACTGGGCCGAGAACTGGATCAGATCCGCCAGGATCAGCGACCGGTTGTAAAAATACAGCCCGCCTGCGATCCCGAGATAGATCAGGATAAAAATGGTCATAATAAATCCGGCCTTCTTATCGATCACAAAGACCCAGATATCCATCGCCGCAAGCAGGACCGCCATGATCAGCGGCCAGCTCATATACATCCGGAGCTGTCCTTTCAGACGCATTCTGTTTTTCTTCTTCATATAAAATCACCTCATCCGCACCCGGGACCGGATGCGCATAACGTTATCAGTTTCATACTAACGACTTATTATACCATTTCTTCCGGAAATTTGCTACTGTTGAATTAGGGACAGGGCAAAACGCAGTTTGGGACGTAGTAAAATTGAATTTTACTACGTCCCAAACTGGAATTTGCCCTGTCCCTTTTTGCGAAAATCAACACGTTGCTCCGCCTTTTAAGTGCTTCTGTGCTTTCAGGTTTTCTTCTTTTCTCGCCAGCAGCTCGTTGGAAAGGAGCTGTTCCTGTACGTTCTCGAATCCGAGTCTTGCCACGGTGTCTGCGAAACGCTCGCCCGTAATTCCCTGCTCACGGAAGAGAAGGATCGCTTTTTCTACGACCGCCAGCACTTCGTCCTTGTCGGTGAATACTTTATCAAGATACCTGCCCTGGGCCACTTTCTTGCCCCAGCGTCCGCCAATGTAAATCCGGTAGCCGTCTGTATAGTCTTCCACCGCGTGGAACGGGCACTTGCCGATGCAGCGTCCGCAGTGGTTGCAGGCATTGTCGTCGATGGTGATCCTGCCGTCGATCATCTTTGCCACATTGATCGGGCAGTTGTTTTCGATCTGGCAGATCTTGCATCCGCGGCACTTCTCCAGATTGATCTGCGGCACTCTCTGTCCGATGATGCCCAGGTCGTTGAGGTCCGGCTTCACGCAGTTGTTCGGGCAGCCGCCCACTGCGATCTTGAATTTGTGCGGCAGTTTGACTTCCCGGTACCCGTGGTAGAAGCGCTCATGGATCTCTTCGGAGAGTGCAAATGTATCGATCAGTCCGTACTGGCATGTGGTCCCCTTACAGGATACGACCGGCCGGACTTTGGATCCGGTGCCGCCGGTCTCCAGTCCGGCCTGCATCAGGTATTCTCTGAGCGGCTCGATGTTGTCGAAGGGCACGCCCTGGATCTCCATGGTCAGGCGGGACGTCATGGTCACTTCTCCGCTTCCGTACAGTTCTGCTGCCTCGGCAATGGTCCTCGCCTCTTCTGCGGTGATCTTGCCGTTCCGGGTGATCACGCGGCCGTTGAACTTATCCGGGGTCCGTTTGTCTTTCAGGAATCCAAGCGCCTTTACCCTCGTCTCTTCTTCTTTTGATACGGCGTCTTCCGTATTCTTTACTTTCACATCATTGAAGAATGTAGCGCCTTCCAGCACCACTGTATTTGTATATCCGTAGTAACGCATGCGGTTCTGGAGGAAATATGCTCTCTTGCCTTTCGCGCACACGAGCAGCAGTTTCTCATCTTTGGCCAGGCCTTCGATCTCGCCCTTAACCTGTCCCAGGTTGACGAAGAATGCGCCCCGGATATTCGGCTCCGGCGCCACGTCCACCACACGGTATCCTTCAGCCGCGCCCGCCGCGTACTCTGCCGGCGTCATGCTGACGATACTTCCGTCGATCTTGTTCATCAGCACATAGACCGCCTGCACGAACGGATGGATGGCCGTGGAGAAAGGCGGCGCATAAGCAAAGTCCGCGTTCTCGAAATCATCCAGCTTCGCGTCCATGTTGATACCCATCACGGCAATGTCCACCATCTTGTCCACTTCGCCCGGTCCGAACACCTGCACGCCAAGCAGTTTTCTCGTCATCTTATCCGCGATCAGCTTTGTAATAAAGAAGGATGCATCCGGATAGTAATGCGCCTTGTCATCCGTAGGCACGAGGGCGGTGATCACATCATATCCGGCCTCTTTCGCCTGCGTTTCCGTAAGTCCGGTGCGCCCGATGTTCAGTCCCGGGAGCTTCACCACGCCGGTCCCGAGCACGCCCGGATAGCTCTTCTGTGCGCCGGCCAGCACCTGTGCCAGCGTACGTCCTGCCAGGTTCGCCGTGGAGCCCATGGGCGACCACTGGCGCTTCCCGGTAATGCGGTTCGTCACCATCGCGCAATCGCCTGCCGCGTAAATGTCATCCAGGCTGGTCTTCATCTGCGCGTCCACCAGGATCGTCCCCTTGAACATCTCGATCCCTGTATCATTCAGGAATCCGGTGTTCGGACGGATGCCCGCCGCCATGATCAGCATCTCGCAGGGCAAGGTTCCCGCAGAAGTCTTCACACCGGTCACTTTATCCGTACCGAGCACTTCTTCCGCGCTCGTCCCGGTGATCACACGGATTCCCTGGCTGAGCAGATGCTTCTTCGCATAGGCCGCCATCTCCGGATCCAGGATGTTGGGCAGGATCTGGGATGCGAAATCGATCACCGTCACGCGGATCCCTCTGGCATGCAGGTTTTCCGCCGCCTCCAGGCCGATAAACCCGGCGCCGATCACGACCGCTTTCTTCACGCCGTTCTCCTCTGCGTATGCGCGGATACCCTCCGCATCGTCCGGCGTCCTCATCTTAAATACACCGGCCAGCTCTTTCCCCGGGACCGGGAGCTCCGCTGCTGAAGCGCCCACGGCGAGCACCAGCTTATCATAGGAACAGACCTCCGTATTCCCGGTCTGCACATCCTTAACCGTTACTTCTTTCTTCGCCGCGTCCAGGGCGACCGCCTCTTTGCCGGTGCGCACCTCCACGCCGGTCAGCCCGGAATATTTCTGCGGCGTATTCACGATCAGTTCGTCCCTGCTCTCGATAAATCCGCCCACATAATACGGAAGCCCGCATCCCGCATAGGAAATATCCTGATCCTTCGTGATCACAGTCACTTCGATGCTCCGGTCTTCCCGTTTTAACTTCGCCGCAGTTTTGGTCCCGGCTGCGACGCCGCCGATAATGAGTACTTTCATGTCCTACCTCTGCCTTTCTGAATCTGCTTACTGTTGCTTTCTGTTGCTTTCTGTCTGCTTCTTTCCTGCTCCCGGCCGGTTTACTCCCTCCAGCCCCGGGATCGATCTTTGTTTCTGTGGCAGCAATGTTCCTCGCCGGCACATTCCGGACGCGGCGCCGGGCATATATAGACGTCGCCCCCTACGATGTGCAGGTTTCTTCCGCCCACCAGCATGTCCGCCATCTTCCGGCGCGCCTCGTCATAGATCCGCGTCACGGTCGGGCGGGAGATCCCCATCCGCTGCGCGCACTGCTCCTGCGTCATCTGCATATGATCCAGCAGACGGATCACTTCATATTCGTCATATGTAAGCTCCACAGTCCCGTCCGCCGCACACCCCTGCGGGGTGAAACCCGTGACCTGCGGAAGCGAACAGATGCAGCGCTGCTTCGGTGGCCTTGCCATGGCCATCTCCTCCTTTCCAGATCAGATATGACTCTACTTCTTAGTATATATCATTATGAACATATGTCAATAAATTGAAGGGGATTTTCTACAGAATTTACTATAAAATCCTCATAAAAAAAGCCTCTAAACACCGGCTCCCCGGTATTTAAAGGCCTTTTGATTAATCCTGAACGTACGGCATCAGAGCGATATGTCTTGCTCTCTTGATCGCTACAGTAAGCGCTCTCTGATGTTTTGCACAGTTTCCTGTGATCCTTCTCGGAAGGATTTTTCCTCTCTCAGAAATGTATTTCCTGAGCTTTGCTACGTCCTTGTAATCGATCTCGTTATTTTCTTTACCGCAGAACACGCAGACTTTTTTTCTTCTGCGAGCCGGTCCTCTTCTCTTGAAACCGCCTTCCGGTCTGCTTCCCTTTTCGTAAGCCATGATGGATCTCCTTTCTAACTAAACGGTAACTCCTCATCAATGCCATCCGGGATATTCATGAATCCGTCGCCTGCCGGTGCGCTCGGCGCCGGTGCCGGTGCAGCCTGCTGGTAGGAGGATCTGTTTGCCTCGCTCTCAGCTCTGCTCTCTGCGAATTCCTGGTCTTCCACGATCACTTCCGTTGTGTATACTTTCACACCGTCCTTGTTCGTGTAGCTTCCGGTCTGAATGCGGCCGGAGATGGAAACGCGCATGCCCTGACGGAAATATTTCTCTGCGAATTCAGCGGAACGGCCGAATACCACGCACGGAATAAAGTCCGCGGTCGGCTCCCCGTCTCTCTTGAATCTGCGGTCTACAGCGACCGTATATCTTGCAACCGCCGTCGCATTGTCACCCTGTGAATATCTGACTTCCGGATCTCTTGTTAACCGTCCTACTAATACTACTTTATTCATATATACCTCTTTCCGCTTATGCTTCCTGTTTTACGCATAAATATCTGAGCACGTTGTCCATAATGCGGATACGCTGTTCCACTTCACCCGGAACAGTTGTCTCAGCCTCGAAGTGTACGAAGTAGTAATATCCTTCTGTCATCTTCTGGATCTCGTAAGCGAATCTTCTCTTGCCCCACTCGTCAACGTCTGTTACGTTGCCGCCGAAACGTGTGATAAGAGCTTTTACTTTCTCGATCACGTCAGCTCTTGCTTCGTCTTCGAGTTTTGCGCTCACAACAACAGCTAATTCATACTTATTCATGGTCCTGCACCTCCTTATGGTCTCTGGCCCCCGTCCTGACGCGGGAGCAAGGAATTATGAAACTTGCCGGATATCAACCGACAGTATGTCACGGTTAAACATGATACCACAAGTATCCGGATGTTTCAAGTCCTTTTTTACAATCTGACCACTCTTGTACACACTTTTTCCAGAAGCGCCCCGCTGTGGCTTACGACCAGCATGCCCATCCCTCTTTTCCCGCTCTCTCTTATGAGGAATTCCCAGATCTGCGCCTGGCTCACCAGGTCCAGCATGGCCGTGATCTCATCGCACAGGAGAAATGCGGTCTCCGGGCGGAGCGCCCTTGCCAGGCAGAACCGCTGAAGTTCTCCGCCGGAGAGTTCCGACGGGAAGCGGTCCATCCATTCCGGCCGGATCCGCAGTTCCTCCAGGATCCGTTTATCCGGCTCCCCGGCTTCCTTCAGTGTATCGCCAAGGCGCAGGAGGGGATCCACAGCTGCCTCCGGATGCTGCCAGATCATCTGTACCGGACAGACACCTTTATATCCGCTGACCGCCTTTCCGTCCAGAAGCACGCTGCCGCTTTTCGGTTTCTCATAACCTGCCAGCAGGCGGCAGAGGGTGGTCTTCCCCCGGCCGCTCGATCCGGTCAGGCCGACCCGTTCGCCGGGTGCGACAGTCAGATCAAAATGATCGATCACCGGCGCGTGTTTCCGGTTCCGGTAATAAAAAGTAAGATCTTTCGCCTCAAGCATCATACGTCCGTCCCGCTTTCATTTTTATTATCACGCTGCACCTGCTTCCCATCTTCCGGGTCCGGCATCACACGGAACCCGTGCTCCGGCATGGCATGCCACAGCGCCTGTGTGTAGGGATGCCGCAGATTCTCCACATTTTCAAAGTCCGCAGCCTTCGCCTGCTCGATCGTCTCTCCTTCGTAGAAGACAGTCACATCATCAGCCACGGTAAGCGCCAGCTCCAGGGCATGGGTGATGAAGAGGATGCCCGCCCCCTCGTCCGCCAGCTCCCGGAAATGCCCCAGGATCCGCTTCGCCGACCGCGCATCCAGGCCCGGCGTCGGTTCATCCGCGATGATCAACCGGGGCTTCTCCGTCACAGCAGAGGCGATCAGCACCCGGCGGGCCATCCCGCCCGACAGTTCGAAGGGATACAGTTCTTCCGTCTCCGGGCCAAGCCCGTAGCGCAGAAGCGCCGCCCGGCATCGTTCTTCCGTCCCGGCGTCTTTTCTGCCCTTCCGAAGCTGCGGGCCCACTTTCATGAGCGGATCCAGATATGTGACGCCTTGGGGGATCAGAAAGATCTCCCGGCCTCTCAGCGCCTTCGCCCGCTTCTGCGTCAGCGGCTCCCCGTCATAGAGAATGGTTCCCTCCGCCCGGCTGTTGTAGGGCAGGATCCCCAGAATACCGTGGGCCAGCAGGCTTTTCCCGGAGCCGCTGGCCCCGACGACCGCCGCGATCTGCCCGGGCATGACTGCAAGAGACAGATCTTTCACCACATGGAGCTGCCGTCTGCGGGCGCCCCGGTCATATTGTGTAAATGAGACCGACAGATGCTCGATCTTCAGGATTGGTTCCATAATACCTCCTATTCATGGAAGCTGGCAGGATCCGTCAGCCTCCTCACCCGCTCGCCTGCCATGGCGAACAGCACCACCACAAGGACAAGGGATAATCCCGGGAACAGCGCCAGCCACCATTTCCCCGTGGTCAGGTACTGCATGCTTTCCGAAAGGATCACCCCGATGGCCGGCTGTTCCGGCGGCAGCCCGAATCCCAGAAATGTCACCCCGGATTCATGCAGGATCGCATGGGGGAACAACAGGATCAGACCGGTCAGGAACTGGGGAAAAACATGGGGGAACATGTGCCGCACGGCGATCCGCATCCGGGACACGCCCAGCTTCTGCGCCGTCAGGATGTAGGGCGCCTGGCGAAGCTGCAGGATCTCGCCCCGGATCACCCGGGCCAGGGACGCCCAGTGGCTTAAGGCCACTCCTGCCGTTACCCCGGCCACGCCTTTCCCGAAGACCAGCGAGATCAGCATAACGAGCAGGATGTGGGGGATCCCCATCACCAGATCGATGCACCAGGAGATCACGGCGTCCGCCTTCCGTCCGCCCACTGCCGAAACCGTGCCCAGCACCAGCGCGACCGCTGCACTGACCGCCGCGGTCAGGATGCCGATGCGGATGCTCAGAGACAGACCGGCCAGTGTCCGGGCCAGCATGTCCCGCCCCATCCAGTCCGTCCCGAAGAGGTGCCCGGCGCCCGGCGCCAGATTTTTCCGGGAAAAATCCGTCTCCGCCGCGGCTTTGTCCAGCAGGATCCCGGACACCATCACCGTCAGCAGGGCCAGGCCGGCGCACATGAGGAAGATCCCCATGCTCCTCCGCCGGTTTCCCGGCTCCGCCTCCCGCATTCCGATATTCCATTCTTCATTCATCGCCGCGCCGCCCCCTTCCGGATCCGCGGGTCCGCCGCTCCGTAGAGCAGATCCGCGATCAGATTGCCGATAAAGACGATCGCCGCCGTCACCACCGTGATGCCGAGCAGCAATGGCAGATCGCTTCCAAGTCCTGCCGTCACCGCCGCCTGCCCAAGGCCCGGGTAGGAGAAAACCTGCTCCACCAGCACAGACCCGCCGATGATCTCGCTGACCGAGGCAAACTGCAGGGTGATGGCCGGGAGCAGCACATTCCGGAGACCGTGCCGTAGGACGATGGACCGCTCAGATTCCCCCCGCGCCCGCGCAAAGAGGACATAATCCGAGCTCATCACCCCGACCATCTTCTCCCGCGTATGAAGGGCGATATTCGCCACGCCGGTAATGCTCAGCGTCAGCGCCGGCAGTACGGCATGCCGCAGCCGGTCCGTGAACGTAACTGCCGCCGCTTCCATCCCGGCCGGCACCGACAGCCCCACCGGAAGCCACCCGAGCCACACGGAAAAGATCAGCAGGAGCAGGATCGCCAGCCAGAACGCCGGCGTGCCGGAGATCAGCAGACAGTAGCCCCGGATCGCCCGGTCCGGCCAGCGCCCCCGGAATGCACCCGCAAGGATCCCGAGCGTCAGTCCCAGCACCCCGGAGATCACCCAGGCGGCCAGAAGGACCAGGATCGATCCCGCCAGCCGTTCCCCGATCACGGCAAGCACCGGCTGCCGGTAGAGCAGCGAAACGCCCAGATCCCCCCGGAGCGCGTCCAGAAGCCACCCAATATACCGGGAAAGGGGCGGCGTGTCCACGCCCCAGTAGGCCTCCAGCTTCGCGATCTGCTCCGGACTCATGGACCCCAGCGCCGCCTGCCCCACATTGGTCTGCAGCGGGTCCAGGGGCGACGCGCTCATCAGCAGGAAGGTCACAATGCTCACCCCCAGGAGGAGCAGTGCCATGCGTATTAATTTTTTACCGGTAAACCATAGCCGGTGCTTCAAGTCCCATCATCCTTTCCAGGTCCATTGATCTACATTGTTGACCACCGACCACCCGTGTCCGTGGGGATGGATCTTCTGCTCCGCCATCTGAAGCCCGTCCCGCACCCAGTAGAGATGATCGATATTCACAAGCCACACCCAGGGGATGTCCCCCTCCCAGGTCACGCCTTCCGTCCCGTCCCACTGGGCCTGCTGCCACAGCTGATAGGACGTTTCCAGGTCATTCTGCGCCAGCGCCTGGTCCATATAGCGGTCCACAGTGCCGCTGGCATATGGCGAATACAGCGCCCAATCCGATCCGGCGGCCGTATGGTAAATGTTATAAAGCTCCATCGGCGTATGGGCGCCCCAGCCCCAGATCAACGGATCCGAGAGCGCCCGGTCGTAAGCCGTATCCCAGCCCACGCCTTCCAGCGTGCAGGAGATGCCAAGTTTCCCGAGCTGGTCCGCGAAATCCGCGGCCAGCGCCTGGCGGACAGAGTCTCCGGCCGAATAGAGCAGGTTCAGTTCCGCCTTCACGCCGTCCTTTTCCCGGACGCCGTCATCCCCGGTCTTCCAGCCCGCCTCATCAAGAAGCGCCGCCGCGCCCTCCGGGTCATATTCCACTTCGGACGCTTCGCTGTACCAGGGCATCTGATCGCACACGCTGTATGCCGGGCTTCCATACCCGTTCAGCACATGGTCGATCATTTCCTGCCGGTCAATGCCCATATTGATCGCCCGGCGCACCCGCACGTCCGCCGTGAGATCATTTCCCACCGTGCGCCCCTGTGCGTCGGTCTGCTCCGGCACGGCCGGAAGATTGAATCCCCGGTTGTCCACCGTGGCATAGGACGCCAGCGCATATCCTTCGATCTGCTGGTCCGAGTAAGTGGCGGACGTATAGGCCAGATCCACCTGGCCGGCCTGCGCCGCAAGAAACGCCGCATCTTCCTCCATAAAGAGGATCGTCACTTTCTTCATCAGCGGCTCCCCGCCGTAGTAATCCGGATTCGCCTCCAGGATCACCTGCTGCCCCTGGTCCCACTGCTTCAGGATATATCTGCCCGAACCGACAGGAGATGCGCCATATGTCGCGCTGTCATAGGCATGCTCCGGCACGATCCCGGTCACGGCCATGGTGTAGGGCCAGATGGAGAACGGCCGGTTCATATGGAACACAACCGTCCTGTCATCCGCCGTTTCCGCATAATCCAGCATGGTAAAATCACTGACCGAACTGGACGCTTTAACAGTATTGTATGTAAAAGCCACATCCTCCGCGGTAAGCCTCTCCCCGTCCGTAAAGGACACATCATCCCGGATCGTGACCGTCCAGGTCAGGCCGTCTTCACTGACCGAATAATCCGTCGCCAGATCATACCCGATGGTAAGATCCGGGTTCGTCACCGTCAGGGTGCTCTGGATCAGCGGCTCATGGACATGCTCGCCTGCGCCCCAGCCGTACGCCGGATCAAAACCGGCCGCCGGTTCGGAATTGGGATCCATGGCCACCACCACTTCCCCCGCCCGGGCCCTCTGCTCTGCCGCCTGCGCGGATGTCCGGGCAGCCGCGCCTGTTCCCGCGGAGCCATTTCCGCAGCCGGATGCCGCACATGCTGCGGACAGCGCCAGTGCCGCTGACAGGAGCACCGCGGTATATTTCCTACTCATTATCCGTCTGCCCCTTTCTCTTTCCGGCATGGTACGCCCGCATCGTTTCTTCGCAGACTTCCCGATATGGAACGCCCGCCTTCTCCGCCGCCGCAGCCGCGTCTTCATATTCCGGCTTCACGTGCACGATGCCGGACCTTTCAGCCGTCTTTACCCGGACCGCACCGTACAGGGTCTCCACCGTTTCACTGCCGGGTCTCAGGAAATATTTCCGGCAGAGGCGGACCCGCACGCCGTTGGTGGTCGTCTCCCGCAGGATATTTTCCGCAGTCCGGTCGATCCGGCCCGCATCACACAATACGGTAAGTTCCCAGCCCGGCCGCCCTTTCTTCATGGTCCCGGCCGTGGCATACGCATCCAGCGCCCCCAGATCAAGCAGCTTTTTCTGCGCGTACGCGAGCGCCTCCGGCGTCATGTCGTCGATATTGCACACCAGCTCCGCGATGCTGCCATCGGCGCCCTCTTCTGTCTCTCCCAGAAAGACGCGGACGCAGTTTGCCCGGTCAAATTCTTTCGTTCCAATCCCGATGCCGACGGACGTTCCCCGCATCACCGGCATATCCCCGAAATGCTGCGCGAAATGTATGAGCAGGGCCGCCCCGGTGGGCGTGCACAGTTCTCCCCTGACCTGTCCGCCGTACATGGGGACATCCGCCAGAAGATTCGCCGTGGCCGGCGCAGGGACCGGCATCACGCCGTGGGCGCAGCGGACCGTGCCGCTCCCCACATGGACCGGCGACGCCAGGATCCGGTCCGGATGGAGCAGTTCCAGGGCATAGCAGACTCCGGCCACATCCGCCACCGCATCCAGGGCGCCCACTTCGTGGAAATGCACGTCGCCCGCCGGACACCCGTGGGCCTTCGTCTCCGCTTCCGCGATCAGGTCATAGACCCGGCGCGCATGATCCCGCACACACTCCGGCAGCGGAAGCCCGTCGATCAGCGCCGCGATATGCCCCGGGGAAACATGATGATGCCCGTGCTCATGTTCATGTCCATACTGATGTCCGCATCCGTGGTCATGCAGGAAGTCCTGCGGATGCCCGTGCGGTGTGTCCGGCTCCCGCTCCTCTTCTCCGTGCACGGTCACTTCCATATGTGTGCCCGCGATCCCGCAGGTCGTCTTCCGGCAGGGCACCACTTTTACCCCCGGAAGACCCAGACCGTTCATCTTTTCCACGAACTGCTGTTTCTGTTCATCACTCAGCAGTTCGTACAGCGCCGCCATCAGCATGTCGCCGGCCGCGCCCATATTACATTCAATATATAAGGTCTTCATTCCGTCAGTTCTCCTTTATCCCTTCCATCTGATTGATCATTCCCGCCAGATATCCGGCGCCGAATCCGTTGTCAATATTCACCACGCTGCACCCGGAAGCACAGGAGTTGAGCATGGACAAAAGCGCCGACAGCCCGCCGAAGTTCGCCCCGTATCCAACACTGGTGGGTACCGCGATCACCGGGCAGTCCACCAGGCCGCCGATCACCGAGGCCAGAGCCCCTTCCATCCCCGCCACGGCCACAACGCAGCGCGCGCTCATGAGCGGATCCAGATTGGACAGCAGACGGTGAAGCCCCGCTACGCCTACATCGTAGAGCCGGGTGACCCGGTTTCCCATCGCTTCCGCCGTCAGCGCCGCCTCCTCCGCCACCGGGATGTCGCTGGTCCCGCCGGTGGCCACCACGATGCTTCCCCGGCCCTCCTGCGGTTCCGGAAATGCGACGGCCAGCCGGGGCAGCGGATGATACTCGGCCGGGACAGCGGCGCACAGGATATCCGCCGTATCCTGGTCAATACGGGTCACCAGGATGTTCCTGCATCCTTTCGCCCCCATCGCTTCCACGATCCCCCGGATCTGCTCCGGCGTCTTGCCGGCGCCGTAGACCACCTCGGAAGCGCCCTGCCGGATGCCCCGGTGATAGTCGATCTTGGCATAATCCAAATCCTCAAAAGGTTCTTCCTTCAGATGCAGAAGAGCCTGCTCCGGGGAAGTCGAACCGTCCGCCACACTCCGGAGGAGCTCCAGTATCTCCTGTTTATTGTTCATGATCCGTTCCCTCCTCTTCCTGATCATTCTCTGTGTGCCGTTCCATGTCCGGACTCCCGGCCCGCACATTCAGATCCAGCAATACACCGTCAAAGAGGCCGCCCAGCCGTTCCATGATCTCTTCCCGCTTTTCAAGAGCCAGGGCAAACTGCTCCGCCCGGACCTGGATCCGTGCCGCTTTTCCGTACATCCGGACACGGAAATCCCGGAATCCCATCTCACTCATCTGCGTTTCCGCCCGCTCCACATTCCGAAGCCGGTCATTCCGGATCGCTGTCCCGGTCGGGATCCGGGTGGCAAGGCAGGCGTACGCCGGTTTCTCCCATGTGAACAGCCCGGCTTTCCTGGAAAGCAGGCGCACCTCCGCCTTCGTGATCCCGCATTCCCGAAGCGGCGAGCGCACCCCCAGTTCCCGGAGCGCCCGCATGCCCGGCCGGTCGCCTGCGTCATCGGATGCATTGGTCCCGTCCAGAAGGACCGTATACCCGTCTTCTGCGACCGCCTCCTGGAGCGCCGTGAAGATCGCCCGCTTGCAGTGATAGCACCGGTCCGGCCCGTTGGCCGCAGCCTCCGGCACTGCCAGGATATCCAGCTCCACCACCGTCATTGGGATATCCAGCTCTCCCGCCAGCCTGCGCGCGTCCTCCAGCTCAAACTCCGGCTGGAAGGCGGTCTTCACATAATAGGCGTGCACGTCACATCCGTTCTGTTTTGCAAGATATAAGAGGAGCGCTGAATCCGTCCCTCCTGAAAACGCTGCGGCAGCCCGCGGCGTCTGTCTGAAAAAATCTTTTACCGTCATCCTGTATCTCCTCTGTCTTCAAAAAAAGAAAAGGCACCCGCTTCCCTCTGAAAGCTGATACCTTCCTGATATCTTTTTCCTGTATTTCGGTCATGCGCTCCGGTATACCCGGACTTCAGTCCGGCTGTCCGGCTTCATGCCGGTCCTCATCCCTCTGATGCCATGATCCCTTTCAATGCATCTACTGCGCATTCCACGCGTCTTCCCATAGACGTATTTTCAATTCCAACGACAATATTATCACAAAGATTGACCGGAATCAATATCCGCTTCGCCGCGCTCTGCCCGACCGCCTGCGCCATGCGCGGTGTGATCTCGCCCAGCATGGCATCCGCGATCACAATGCCCACCGGTCCCATGATCACATCAGCGCTCCTGCAGACGGTCACCACGGAGTTCTCCCCTGTCGCCGCCTGGTCCGCGCCTGCCTTCAGCATCATATTTGTCGCCGCACTGTTGGTGCCCACGGCGATGACCTCGATCCCGCGGTCATATCCTTTCACCGCGGTCACAAGCTGTTTCCCCAGGCCGCCGCCCTGGCCGTCTATCACAAGTACTCTCATTTATTCCTCTCCCTGCGCCTTCTTCACGATCTGTCTGGTATTCTTCTCGACCAGCTTTCTTGACACCATGATCTGATGCCCGCACCCGGCACATTTCAGCCTGAAATCCGCGCCCGTGCGCAGGATCTCCCATTCATGGCTTCCGCATGGATGAGGCTTTTTCATCCGGATAATATCTCCCACACTGAATCTGTCTGCCATCTTCTTTTCCTTTCACCTGCCGCTAGTCAATATCTGTAAGCACCCCGCGGACAACAAACCTGTTTGCATGACCGTTTCCTGTACATGTAGACAATGTTATGATCTGCGACTGGGCGTTCAGTTCCACATCCACCTGATAATTCGAATCCGCGCTGCATCTGCTGAGGAACTGTTCGTACTCCTCATCCGTTGCAAAATCCACCACATAATTCTCGGACTTTGCACTCACCTCTCCTGCCGCAAATACCGTATATGTGCGCACGCTTCCATCCGGAGTATAGATATAGAAATCAGGATGTTCCTCGCAGAATGATTCATCTTTATAAAGGTTAAGCCGGGAAAACATATCCGGGCTTACATTCAGATGATGCCCATAAATGATCGTGTTTTTATCTGAAAAATCACTGCTGTTGCGCATATCCATGAAAATAGCGCCAAGTTTATTGTCATTTTCCGAAAATGTTTTTGTAAGGTACTCTTCATTATCCGCGCTCTTTACGACAGGATAATTAATGATCGAGGGTTCATCGAACCGGATCCAGGCGATCGTATCCGGATTTATCTCAAGAAGCGCATCGAAATCCACACTGAACCCTGTTCCGTCCGCATCCGCCTCAACCGCAAGATCCTGGATCTCATCGTACTCTTTCCCGCCTGTGTAATACGGGACAAGCATCATAACAAGCTGATACAGTGAAAACACAAACACACATACCGCAGCGATCAGAACCGTACCCGATATAATGTCAAATAAAAATTTATTCTGTTTTTTCCGTTTCTTCTGCGGCCTCCGGCCGCCGGAACGTCTTCTTCTTTTTTCCGGCATCATTCTGCTCCTTCGTTTATCCGTTATTCTAGAATCCAAGATTTTCATCTACAAGGATGATCTTGAACCGTTTCGGTATCCTGCTGAATCTGGTGACCATGATCTGGCAGCAGATGCAGTCTTCACTTTTACAGTCAAAACAGCTTCCGTTCCTGACACACGGGGTATCCGAACCAAACCGCTGCGTATTGATCGGCGCCGCCTCATTCCTTGCCCTGTGCATGGCGTCTTCCTGGGTCTTAACGATCTTATTCATCCCCACGATCAAAAGCACATTTTTCGGACCGAAAGCATAGGCAGCCACCCGGTTGGCATTCCCGTCAATATTGACAAAAACTCCGTCCTCGCTCATAGCATTCACACTGCCCAGATACCAGTCGCATTCAAATGCCTTTCTCGCGATCTTTTCCTTCTCTTCCGGAGTCGGCGCCAGGTCCCGGTCATAAAATGTATAATTTCCGTCCTTCAGCGCTTCAATAAGCCCGGATTCGCGGACAGAAGCCGATCCGCCCATATTGACCGTGCTCCCCTCGCCGATCAGGCGGAGTGCCGTCTTTACGGCTTCTTCTCTGGATTCCACATAATAAGCTTCCATATTTCTTGATTCCAGCGCTTTGACAACTCTTTCCCCAAGCGCTTTATTTCTTTTTTCTCTGGGTCCCATTATACTGCGCTCCTTTCATTTTAAGACAATTCTTTTTTATTCTATCACATTCCGCTTTTCAATGCATCGCATTTCATCGATCTCGCTCAATATCCTGGTCAATATCACCAGACTGGCCATCAGCTGCAGACACATAATACTCCTTTCCTGTCTCCAGGCAGAGACACCCCAGCCTGCCTCCGGCTTCTGCAAAAACCGCCCCGCAGTCCACATCGATCAGCCGTCCGTCCGGACAGTGCCAGATCGTGGCCGGTTCATTTCTGGTCCCCCGGATCAGGAATGTCGGAACATGGCCGACAACAGACATATATCCCGGGATCCCCCGCTGCCTGTCGATCATGGATGTATCCCACAACAGCCGTTCTTTCCTTTTCCATATATGCAGGATCTCCTCTGTCGATGCATGCGCGAGAAGCCAGCATTCACCGCCCGTCTTCACTTTCGCACAGAGCGGCAGCGTTTTCATAAAATCCACGTATTCCGGGATCTTCTTTCGCCACCTTGCATCCGCGCAGAGGACATCATATGTATTATAGTAATACGGGTACCGGTCTCTGTCAGGCGCTTCATACCATTCCACAAAACCGTCCTCATGGTTTCCCCGCAAAGCCGTAATATTCGGGCAGTTCATCGCCAGGTCCAGCACCCCCGCCGGATCCGGCCCCCGGTCGATCATATCGCCCAGGATATAAACCCTGTCATCTGCATCCGGCTGTATCATATCCAGCATCTTTTTCAAGAGATCTGACATGCCGTGAATATCCGACATCACATAATTCCTGCCCATTCACAATCCCTCAGATCATATTCCATACTGGGACAGCAGCTTCTGTGTCAGTTCAGGATCGTTCTGAATCTGCTCAAGCAAAGCATACTCCTTTTCTGAAACTAATTTCCGGTTTAATTCCAGAAGCCTCTGCTGTTCTCTGATATGCTGCTCCTGTTCTCTCATCTTCTTCTCGCCCGCGCGCAGCTGCTTCTCCTGCTCTTCCATCTTCTTCTCGCCCGCGCGCAGCTGCCTCTCTTTCTTCTTGATTTCCCGTTCCTGCTGTTCCAATTCCTTTTCGACGAGTCTCTCATATTGTTTTTTTGTACATGATAATACCATATTCACGATCGCCGTCCTTTCCCGGATCAGTATGTCTCTTAATATTCCCTGATCAATACAGACATCAACCGCATCATCTACAGCCTGTTTCCGGTCTCCTCCGGCTTCGATCCATTTCCGCACTTCCGCCACAAAAAGGGAATATTCTTCGAGTCGTCTGCACTTCTGCATCAGTTCATAATTATGGCCATAATTAATATTCAGCATTGTAGCCGCACATTCAAGGCACGCATTTTCCGCTGTCTTTCCATTTGCTGAAACAAACGCGTCTGTAAGCCGCAATATCGTCCTGTCAGGTTCTTCCCTCGTTCCATTATAAAATACGATAAAAGCCGGGACCGGAAGATGTTTCAGGACTGTGCTGAACACATTGATCTCGCTGCTGTCGATATACTCCTGATATAGTCTTGCAAAATACATCAGTCCCCTGACCGGCATATTCGGATTATACGAACTCTGATGCTCATATAAGTTTATCGTTCCTCCAACCAGAAATGAAAGATCATTTTTAACAGAAATATAAACGACGTCCTCCAGCGTAGTCACTGTAAGTTCTTCCTCGTTCGAATAATCGGTTCCATTCAGTGCATTATAAAGATCCAGCAGATCCTTCTTGTTAGAAAAAACCTTCCGGAAAAGGGAATCCTTATATCTGCGGTTGATCCTGCTCTCATACTGAGTCCTTTGTTTCTTTTCTTTATGATGTCTGTTATTCATTTTTCCTCCTTCATTATATTGTTTTTCCTGAATTCCTGCAACTGCTGTCTGGTCCTCCTTATGTGACTGCAGATGAATAACAGCATTTTCCAAACACATTCTTCTGAAAAAAGGCGAACAAAACCCATTCGATAAAAAGAAAGGGATCCCTCAATCCCTCACTGCCTGCGGATGAAATTCCGGAAATGGAATCCGCAGGTAAGTAGATACATTATACAAAAAACGGTCTGATCCGGCAAGTGGATAAAATCATTCCCGGGCCGCCTGCCGACCCGGGAATATTCTCACAGTCTGATCTCTCCAAGACGTCCTTCGCCCCGCAGATATTTCCGGTAGATAAAGAAGAAGATCACGGACGAAATGCATGCCGACACCCCGTCCGCAAAAGGCTCTGCATAAAAGGCGGACTGAGCAGTCCAAAAGAGCGGGATCAGGCAGGTCGCGGCAAAATACAGGCTTTTCCGCGTCAGGGAAAGACTTAATGAAATCTTTGTCATGCCCAATGCCGTCAGGCCGTCCACGATCACATACTGAAAACTCAGCGGCACGATCATCAGCGTAAAGACCCGGATCCCCCATACCGCCAGTTCCGCATACGCCGGTTCATCCGTAAAGATCCGCACAAAATACCAGGGCATGATCCGTGAGATCAGGAACATAATTGCGGTAAAGCACACGCAGAGCATGAGCACCCAGAAAAATGTTTTCCGGATCCGGTCCGGCCGGTTCGCCCCGTAGTTAAAGCTGATCAGCGGCTGGGATCCGCCCGTGATGCCCAACATGGGCGATGTGATCAGCAGCATATAACTCTGCACAATGGTCGCCGCCGTGATCAGCGTATCGCCGTACTCCGGCCCGCCGTAATACTGAAGCACCGCGTTGAGCGCAATGATAATGATACTGTCCGATGCCAGGATGAGGAACGGTGAAAATCCGATCTTCACGATCCGTTTCCCCGTATCCCGGTCCGGTCTGACGATGCTGAGCGGAACCGGCATCTTCTTCCGCCGCAGGGTGCAGAGCACGAATGCACAGGAACACATCTGCGCCAGCACCGTGGCCACGGCAGCGCCCGCCACGCCCATATCAAAAAGGAATATAAATACCGGGTCCAGTACGATATTGATGACCGCCCCGATCAGGGTCGTTGTCATCCCGAGAAGCGGGAAACCCTGGGCTGTGATGAAATAATTCATTCCCGTGCCAAGCAGGGCAAAAAAGGTGCCCGCCGTATAGATTGTCATATATGCATCCGCATAGGGGAATGTCACGTCACTGGCGCCAAACCAGTTCAGCAGCTGATCTTTCGTCACAAGGAAGATCAGCGTAAGCGCCAGCGACACAATGATAAGATAGGAAAAACTGTTGGCCAGGATCTTCCGGGCATTTTTCTTATCCTCAGCGCCAAGCCGCACAGAAAAAAGAACGGAGCCGCCGATCCCGAACAATGTGCCAAAGGATGACAGCAGCGTCACGACCGGCGCGCAGACGCCGACGCCCGCAAGGGCATCCGCCCCCGTCACCGGGATATTTCCCACATAGATCCGGTCCACGATACTATAGAGCACGTTCACGAACTGGGCAAACATAAACGGGACGGATATTTTCAATACGAGCAGCGGGATCGAATCCCGGCCGAAATCATTTGTTTTCTTCATTTTACAAGTCTTCTCCCCTGTTCATCTTTCTCCACCGCATCACCATCACAGGCACCTCAAACACAAACATGGCGATCCATCCGAAGAAGTTTGCCCATGCAAGGCAGGAAAACGCCCCGCCCATCACATGGATCATAAACCATGCGGACAGAAAACGGGCGGTAAAATTCAGGATCGTGCTGATCAGCGTCACCTTCAGATCACCCATTCCCCGGAAAAATCCCTGGATCACATTGGTAGCCGCAGGCATCAGATACATGATCGAGATCAGTTTCAGATAAGAGATGCCAAGGGTGATCACTTCTTCCGATCCGTCGCTTACAAAGAGCCGCATGATCGGACGGGCCAGCGCAAACACAGCCACTGAGACCGCCGCTGAATAAATGACCTGCAGCAGGATTGAATCCAGAAATCCCCTCTTCATCCGGCTGATCTTCCCCGCGCCCCGGTTCTGCGCCATAAACGTCGTCGCCGCATGGGAAATATTTCCCTGGGGCGTCAGGGCGAAATCATCTACCCGGTTTATCGCCGTATATGCGGCGATAAACGCCACGCCCTGTACATTTACAATGGTCTGCACACAGATCTTGCCCAGCTGGATGCACATCTGCTGGAGTGCGCTGGTGATCCCGTATGTAAATGTCCGCCAGAGGATCGACGCGTCAAAAACCCGCCACTTCTTCCCGAGACACAGGAGAGGCACTTTCTTCTTAATATAGATGAGACAGAACAGACAGCAGAGGGCCTCGCTCAGCATGGTCGCCACCGCACTTCCCGCCACGCCCCATCGGATCACGACCACAAAAAGAAGATCCAGCACAATATTGAGGAACGCGCTGATAATCAGGAAATACAGCGGCACCCGGCTGTCCCCCAGGGCCCGGAGCGTATTCGAGAAAAAGTTGTAAATAAACGTAAAAATCAGGCCCACGAATATGATCCGCAGATATACCACAGCCGAATGGACGATATCATCCGGCACCTGCAGAAGCCCGAGGAGCGGATAGGCAAGAACGATAAGAAGCAGGGCGACAACTGCAGAAAATACCAGCCCGCCCAGCATGGTCGTACTGATCTGGCGCTCCAGCTGATCGTATTTCTTCGCCCCGTACTGGGTGCTCATCAGGATCCCGGCGCCCATGCACATGCCGCTTATAAAAAGAATGATCATATTCATGACCGGCCCCGCCGTTCCCACGGCCGCCAGCGCCTCGTCCCCGACGAATTTCCCCACGATCACCGAATCCGCCGCATTGTATGTAAGCTGGAAAAGATTACCCAGCACCAGCGGGATTGTAAATGCTGTGAGCTGGGGGGTGATCTTCCCCTCTGTCATATCTGTTGTCATCGCTTAGCAGTCCTCCAGTTTCCATCCTGCAAGAAATTTCCCGATCTGTTTTGCGATCAGGCCCACCAGCAGCGCTGCCGCAACGGTCCCTTCCCGGACGCCCTGCAGCTGCCCGGTAAAGACAAACGACAATATACAGGCAGTCACAACAAGGGTCACGTCAAAACCGACCTTCATATACCCAAACTTAATTTTCGGCAGCACATGACAGACCGCCAGCACGACACCCTCGCCGGCCAGCACCACCACGCCCGCTTTAACTTCCAGGCTCACTCCCACAGCAACCAGCAGGATGCCGGCCAGACAGACGAGCCACTGCTGCCAGTATGCGTCGCAGTTTATCCCCTGCACCGCCCACACGCCAAAATCTGTAAGATAGCCGAAGAACACGGCTACCGGAAGCTGCATGAGCTGGATGGGGTAATAATCTTTCCGCAGGATCAGGATCTGCAGCGCGATAAACACACAATGCATGATGATCGTCGCTGTTCCCACTGTCAGCGGAGCAAAAAGACTGACCACATACGGCACACTGGAAATCGGGGAAGTCCCGAGACTTGCCTTGATAGAAAACGCAACGCCAAACGCCATAATTGACAATCCGATCAGAAGCAGGAGATATCGCTTCAGGATATACACTGGTAATCTGTTCAAATTTATCATCCCTTTCATTTGCAAACAGTCCTATTATAGCACTGTTACGGCCGGATAGGGAAATTAATTTCCGCACCAAAAAAGAGCCCGGTGCTTTCGCACCGGACCCTTCGTCCTTCATCCATCATCCTTCAATGGCGATGGATTTCTTCGTCTCTACAGCCTGAGCCTCTTTCTTCGGGATGCTCAGTTTCAGGATGCCGTCTTCAAATTTTGCTTTGATGTCTTCCTGCGTTACATCCTCGCCTACATAGAAGCTTCTCTGCATTGTGCCTGCATAACGCTCGCGGCGGATATATTTGCCTTTCTTATCCTGCTCGTCGTTGTTTGCGCTCTTTGTAGCGGAGATGGTCAGATAGCCGTTCTCCAGTTCAGCCCTGATCTCATCTTTCTTATATCCCGGCAGGTCGATGTCCAGCTCATAGCCGGCGTCATGCTCACGAATATCCGTTTTCATCAGGTTTTTTGTGGTCTTTGTATTTCCTCTTCCCCAGAAATTCCTGTCAAACGGGAAATCCATCCAGTCGTCATCAAATAAGTTTTCTCCAAAAATGCTAGGTACTAACATAAGTCATATCTCCTTTCAAAATCAGAACCTCGGAACTTTTTGTTCCTCTTTTCTTGTTCTAGCTGTACTATAGCACCTGTTGTTAGCACTGTCAAGAGGTGAGTGCTAATTTTTTAAATAATTTTTTTGGAAAACCTCAAAAAAGCTTGATTTTACGGGCTTTTTCGGGCTTTCCAAATTTTCGATTTTTTCAAAAAATGGCTTACTACACCATTTTTACACCATTTCTACACCAATTTGCGCGAAAACTACGAGCCATGCAGGGGGAATTTCAGGCTGCCCGATGGGAGTTTACTCACATGAGGGCAGACTTGAAATTACGCCTATACGGCGACAGCCGCGACTGAGCGAACTTGTTCGCGAGGTGCATGGCGGGGGCCTCTCGGGAGCTTGCTCACATAAAGGCAGCTCCGGTTTTGTACCTATACGGTGACAGCCGCGACCGAATGAACGCAGTTCATGAGGTCCATGGCGAGTAGTTCTGTAATCATTCTTAAAGAAATCTGAGCCGTCACATAATCTGCACCAAATCCATCTTCGCGATCTCTTTTTCAATCCTGGACCGGTCTGTGATATGGTTATAAACTTCCATTGTGACACTGATGTTGGCATGTCCCATCACATACTGAACGACCTTCATATCCAGATCCGTCTCTGCCATTCTGGTACAGGCCGTATGTCGGAGAATATGGGCAGAGATGTGCGGCAGC